>CAJAFD010000267.1 GCA_903938935.1 uncultured Opitutia bacterium | reverse complement strand
GGCGACACCATCCGCGAGGAAATCCGGGGCGAGTGGAGCCCGATCGGTTTGTCGCGCGAAAAATTTTACGACATCGCGGACTGGAAGAAAAACTCCACCGCGGCGGGCCGCATGTATGGTCGCGTGAAGTGGCGCGGCTGCATCATGGAGATCGACGAAGCCACCGGCGCGGCGGAGTTGTTTGCGACGGGTTTTCGTTCGCCCGACGGCATGGGCTTCGATGCGGCGGGCAATTTTTTCGTCAATGACAACCAAGGCGACTGGCGCGGCACGAGTCCCGTGCACGTGGTCCAGCGCGGTGGTTTTTACGGCCATCCGGCGAGTCTCGTCTGGCGGCCCGACTGGGACGGCTCCGAGCCGCTCAAGCTCTCGATCGAGAAACTCAATGCCCTGCGCACGGTGGCGGCGATCAACCTACCGCACAGTTTCTACGCGAGCTCGCCGACCGAGATGATTCTCATCCCGCAGACGGCAGCGTGGGGTCCATTTGGCGGACAGATGATTGTGGGCGAGATGAATTCCGGGCGCGTGCTGCGGCTCCTGCCCGAGCAAGTTGACGGCGTGTGGCAGGGCGCGTGCGTGAGTTTCGTTGATAGCCAAGCGCTGCGCGGCGGCATCCATCGCCTGCTGTTTGTCGGCGACACGCTTTATCTCGGCCGCACCCATCTCATTTGGGCCGGCGGTGAAGGCATCGGTACGGTGAAGCTCACAAAGACGCCATTTGAAGCGCTCACGATGCACGCGACGCCGCACGGCTTCCGTTTCACGTTCACCGCTCCGCTGGCTGCGGGTGCGGCCGAGCCCACGCGGTGGCCGGTGCGCCGTTATTACTACAAATACCACGAGCCCTACGGCTCGCCGCAGACCGAGTTGACCCAGATCACGCCGTCAAAAGTCACCGTGAGCGCCGATGGACTCAGCGCCGACGTCGCGTTCGCTGACCTGAAGCCCGGCTTCATTTACGATTTCAACCTCAAAGGACTCACATCCGCGCTGGGCGAGTCGCCGTTGAATCCGGCGATTGCCTACTCGTTGAACAAAGTGCCGGCGAAGTGACATGAACTCCCTCCGTAAGGTTTTGCTGTGGGTCGCACTCGCGTTCGGACTGATCCCTGCGGGTGCGGCGGAAATATCACCAGCGGACGCGGTGGTGACGATGCAGCCGCTCAAGGTGAACGGCGGAGATTTCGATTACCGCATCACGTTCGACCGGAAGACGAACCAGCTAAAAGATTTTCAGCTCACCTGGGTATCGCCGAAGTTGGAGAAAGGCGGCGTGCGCGTCGGCGACCGGATCACAAAGATCAACGGCATCAAGATCGAAGAACTCCTCCTCGATGAAGTCAGAAAATTGATGGTGCCCGCTCTCGGTGTGCAGAACACTTTTACCGGCAGCGGCAGACGCGGACTCTTCGCCCGCAAGGCAGAAATCACGATTACCATCACCGGCACCCCGCCGAAAAAAGCGGATACGACGAAAGACGAAAAGTGAACGGGCCGTGGCGCGACGCTCAGTTGGTCGGCTGCGGGACTTGGGTGATCCGAGTCGGATCGTAGCCTTGGGCGGCGGTGCGGGCGACGAGGGCGTTGTAGGTGGCTTCGGGGAGCTGGCGGTCGCGGGCGAGGACCCAGAGGAGGTTGCGCGAAGGGTGCCCGATGACGGCCCAGCGGTAGTCGGGGTCGAGGTCGATCACGAGGTAGTCGGCGCTGAGCGGCCAGATGAACTGCACGGCCCATTCGGCGTTGGTGGTGCGGTTTTTGATTTTCGCCGTGCCGTGCCACGTGACCTCCGGCGCGTCGAAGGTGCCGCGGCGGAAAGTGAAGTCGTTGGTAAAGGTGCCGTCGGGGCGGCGGGCGTAGGTGTCGTAGCTGGCGACTTTGCCGCGCTCGAGGAAGTAGGGGATGTTGGCGATCACATACCAACGGCCGGTGTAGCGCTCGAGGTCGACAAACGGCACCGTCCGCAGCGGCGGGAGCTTGGGCGAACTGGCGCAACCGACGAGCAGGGTGGTGAGCGCAAGCAACGAGGCGCCGAGAAGGTGAGGAAATGGAGAGCTCATGGTTATCGAGTACAGAACGCTGAAAAACGATCTAGCGCCAGCGGTGGATGCTGAAATCCGCTGTGGAAATTACCGTTGAGTCTATGGGCGCCAGTTGGTTACAATAGATTTAATGACGGAATCCAATGCCAGCGCCCCCGTCGTGGCGCCTCCCCTGGAGCGAATCGCGCAGCTCGATGGGCTGCGGGCGTTGGCGGCGATGGCGGTGGTGTGGGTACATTATTGGCGCCATCCGCACGACAATCTCGTGGCGGTCGTGCCTTGGCTCTCAGAGCTACTGATGGCCAACGACCGGCTGTTGCAGATGGTGTGGCCGCGCGGCTGGTCGCACCCCGGCGTAATCCTTTTCATCGTGCTCAGCGGATTTTGTATTCACCTGCCGCAGGCGGGGCGGCCCGAGCGGGTGGTGAACCTGAAGGGGTTTTTTTGGCGGCGGTTTTTTCGCATTTACCCGGTGTATCTCTTTGCGCTCGGGTTAGGGCTCGTGGCCAACGCGTGGCTAGCGCCGCGCGGCAACATGTGGGTCCAACCGCAGCCAGGGTCGTTGGGCGCGGTGGTGCCGGCGATTTTGGGTGGGCCGGCGTTTTGGCCATGGCCGCGGCCGTTGGGGAATACGATTCTCCACACCGTGCTGGCGGAGATGGGGCTGTATTTGCTCTATCCAGCGTTGCTGGCGCTCGTGCGACGGTGGGGCTGGGCGCTGCTGCTGGGCGCCAGCGCAGCGGTGTCGATCGCGACGATGTATTACACGCAGACGACGCGGTCGGAGCGGGCGGAGTGGGCGTTTACCTCGACGTGGGCCTTTTTGTTTTTCTGGTGGCTCGGTGCTTTTGCCGCAGAACAACGAGCACGCGGGCGCGTGCTGCCGGCGGGGCGTTTTTGGCTCTGGACGGCGGTGCTGCTGGGCGCGCACTTGGTGTTCAACACCTGGGTGCGGTTTCCGGCGATGTCGCTGCTGACCGGGCCGTGGGGGGCGGAGATGTTGGGGCCGCGGTTTGAAGGGGCGGCGCTGATCAACGGGCCGATGTTTGCGCTGCTATGCATGCTGCTTTTGTGGCACGTGGATCACGTGCGGCTCGGGCGGAGTGCGGTGGTGGATCTGCTGGTCTGGATCGGCGAACGGAGTTATTCCCTCTACGCTGTGCACATGCCAACGATGGGGCTTACGCTCTGGTTGTTGCAGCGAACGGGACCGTGGCCGCTGTGGTGCTGGTTGACGGCACCGTTGGTGGCAGTGGCTCTGATGGCGCTGGCGTGTTATTACCTCGTCGAGGCACCGGGGATGCGGCTGGGGCGGAAGCGGACGAATTAACGCGCGCGGCGCGGCT
>CAJAFD010000266.1 GCA_903938935.1 uncultured Opitutia bacterium | reverse complement strand
GGCATCCGCTACGGTCACCGTACGAGCGCCGCGAAAGATCTGCTCGAGGTTTACCAAAAATCGCGCGCCGAGGGTTTTGGTGACGAAGTGAAACGACGGATTATTCTCGGCACCTACGTGCTGAGTTCGGGTTATTACGACGCTTATTATTTGCGGGCGCAAAAAGTCCGCACGCTCATCCGTCAGGATTTTCTGAACGCCTACCGCGAGGTCGACGCGCTGATTACGCCGACCTCGCCGATCCCAGCTTTTAAACTCGGCGAAAAATCGGCGGATCCATTGGCCATGTATCTCTGTGATATTTACACGATCGGCGTGAATCTTGCCGGTCTCCCGGCGCTCAGTCTGCCCTGTGGTTTTACCCAGAGTGGTTTGCCCATCGGATTGCAGCTCATCGGCCAGCCCTTTCGTGAGGCCGACCTCCTCGCGACCGCTCACGCCTACGAACAGGCGCACGGCTGGAACACTCAATTTCCCTCACTGTGATGAACTACGAAGCCGTCATCGGTCTGGAGGTTCACGTTCAGATCAAAACTCATTCCAAAGTTTTCACGCGCGTCGGCGCGGGCTTTGGTCACGAGCCCAATACGTTGACCGATCCTGTCGTACTCGCGCTTCCCGGCACGTTGCCGGTGATGAATAAAGCGGCCCTCGACGCGATCATCAAAGCGGGTCTCCTTCTTGGCTGCGACATCGCGCCCGTCTGCAAATGGGATCGTAAACAATATTTCTATCCCGACTCGCCGAAAAACTATCAGATCTCGCAATACGATCAACCGATCTGCCTCGGCGGTGCGGTCGAAATCGAACTCCCCGGCGCGGCCCGCAACGTGATGGGTGAGCACAAAAAAATCTCGCTCACGCGCATTCACCTCGAGGAAGACGTGGGAAAACTGAACCACCACGCCACCGATTCTCTGGTCGACTATAACCGCGCCGGCACGCCGCTCATGGAGATTGTCTCGGAGCCGGCGATGCACACGGCGGAGGAGGCGTTCGCCTACCTCACGTCGATCCGTAACACCATGATCTATGGCGGCATCTCCGATTGCGACATGGAGAAAGGCCAACTCCGTTGCGACGCCAACATCTCCATCCGGCCGGTCGGCGAGAAAAAACTGGGCACCAAGGTTGAGCTCAAAAATCTCAATTCGATTTCTTATGTGCGCGACGGCATCGCCCATGAAATCAAACGCCAACTCGCGGTCGTCGCCGCTGGCGGGAAACTCGTGCAAGAAACGCGCGACTACGACGGCGTCGCGGGCACCTCGCAATCGCTCCGCTCGAAAGAGATGGCGCACGATTACCGTTATTTTCCCGACCCAGACCTCATGCCGGTGCACGTCGACGAGGCCTGGAAAGTTGAGTTGCGCCGCGCCTGTCCCGAGCTTCCGTTCGATAAACAACGTCGGTTGATCGCGGACTATCAAATTCCGTACACGATTACGTCGGTCCTTATTCCGGATCGAGCGCTCAGCGATTTTTTTGAAGCGACCGCCCAGCTCGCGGGCATGGGTCGCGCGCAAGCCGTCGGGAATTGGATCGCCAACGATCTTTTGCGCGAACTCGGCGCGGCGAAACTTCCGCTTTCAGCATCTAAAATTTCCGCCGCAGATCTCGCTGCGCTGATCCAACTCATTGACGCAGGTACGTTGCTCAACGCTGCCGCTAAGGAAGTGTTTACGACGATGTTCGCGACGGGCGAGGCGCCAGCGGTAATCGTCGCGCGACTCGGCTTGGCCGCTGCGCCGACGGATGCGGGCGAACTGGAAGCTTGGTGCCGTGAATCCATCGCGGCTAATGCGAAGGCGTTGGCGGAGTTCAAATCCGGCAAAGACAGCGCGATCAATGCCTTCAAAGGCCCGATCATGAAAGCCGCCAAGGGTAAGGCTAATCCGAAGCTGGTAGACGAAACGTTGCGCCGCTTATTGGCGGAGGCATAAAACTAAAACCCCGCCGTTTATGGGCGGGGTTTTTGCTTAAACGGTGCAGAGTTTCACGGCCGCACGAAGTGAGGTGAGCGGATCGCGCTTCGGGATAAATTCCTGAGCGACGAATCCTTTAAAGCCCGTGGCGGAGATGGCGCGCATGATCGGAGGATAATACAACTCCTGTTGATCGCCTGGCTCAAATTCAGCGCGTCCAGGATTCCCGGCGGTGTGGTAATGGCCGATGTAACGGTGGTTTTCTTGAATCGTGCGGATGACATCACCCTCCATGATCTGCATGTGGTAAATATCGTAGAGGAGCTTGAACCGTTCCGAGCCCACGCGCTTCACGAGTTCGACGCCCCAAGCGGTGTGATCGCACATGTAATCCTTGTGATTCACTTTTGAATTCAACAACTCCATGATGATGTTGACGCCACGCTTCTCAGCGACGCCTACAATTTGTTTCAGGCCGATGGCGCAGTTTTCAAGGCCCTGCTCGTCGCTGATTTTACCGAGGGTTTTGTCGTTACGATTTCCGGAGAAAACTATGACGCTCGGGATGCCGGCATCGGCGCAAGCGTTGATGCGCTCGATCATCGACGGGACGTATTTCGCGTGATTTTCGAGCCGGTTGAAACCGCTGGGAATCGACATCGTGCCGTTGGCGAGCGCGCAGGTGAGGCCGTATTTTTGGACCGTGGGCCAATCTTTTGGGTCGAGCAATTCGACGGATTCCAGGCCAATGTCTTTGGCGGCTTTGGCAAAGTCATCGAGCGGGATTTTGCTGTAACACCATTTGCAGACCGAGTGGCGAATCGGCGTCAGCGCCGTCGTAGCAGGCGAAGGATTTTTTTCTTCGGCTCCGAGGGTGGGGCGGGTCAGGGTGGCGAGGGCGGCGGCTCCGGCGAAGGAGCGAAGGGCGTCACGGCGGGAGATGGGGAGGGGCATACGGCAAGGACAGCGCGAGGGGACAGGCGTTGGCAAGTGCGCAGCGACTCGGTGAACGGACACCGCACGTGCGTTCCGCAAAAACGAAAAATCCAGTGCGGTTAGTTACCCGAACTGGAGATTTTTAACGGCCATCAGAATGTGCGGATTCGTGGGTCTTTGAATAAAAAACCTCGGCGGCAGTGAGCCGACCGAGGTCGCAGATGAGCCCGGATTAACCGGGTCGAAGAACTAACGTGCCGTTTAGATGACTTCGGGCATGGCCGGGGCCGCCGCGCGATTGGCTTCTGGCGCGCTGGTGCGACCCGCGTCGGAGAAGTTGGCGCGGCTCGCGGTGGGCGCGGTCCCGAAAAACTCGGCGATGTGGCTGACGTTGGTGAAACCGAGCGTGCGAAGTTTGTCTTCGACGGCGACGAGGGCGGCGTTCAATTCGAGAGCGGTCGCGGGATCGAGTTCGTCGACCGAGTTGGTGGCCTTGCTGACGATGTGGTAGTGTGGCGCATCATCGAGGCGGAGCGAGTAGAGCGCGGTGCCGTTGTGGAAGTAAGTCCGGCGCACGATGCCGATTTCTTCGAAAACCGCCATGCAGCGATAAACGGTGACGAGGTCGCAACCGTTCTTACCGAGGGCTTCGTGAATGGTTTCGATGCTCTCGGGTTGGCTGCGGCGGAACATCGCGGCCAAGATCGTGAGACGGGGTTGCGTAATCCGGAGGTGAGCGGCTTTGAGGCGCGCGGTCGCGGTCGCCACGGCGGTCTTGGCGTCGGTTTTAGCTAGGGGAGAGTTGGTTTGTGTAGAGGAGATCATGGGTTGCGGAATCATGCATAGTCATGTATGTGCATCACTGGCGAGTGCGGAGAACGCGTATTCCAATTTATAGGCATCTAGGGGTGTTCGTTTTAGTTAAATGGCAATGCTCGCGTAAGGTTTCGACCAGAAGATTGCACCGGGCGGGTGGGTGTGCGTAGTTTAGAACTAATCATGCAAGACTTGGAGTTCGAAGAAATCGTTACGCTCATCTGTAAGGAAGATACGCGCTTTGATAAAAAGGCTTACGGTTTTGTGCGCCAAGGGCTTGATCACACGGTGAAGGAGCTCCGCAAAAAAGAAACATCGCGCGCCGAACGCTCACGCCATGTCTCTGGTCCAGAGCTTTTGCAGGGTATCCGAGTTTACGCGCTCGAGCAATACGGGCCACTGACGAAGACGGTGCTCAACGCGTGGGGGGTGAAACGTTGCCGTGATTTCGGTGACATCGTTTTTAGTCTCATCGAGTACAATGTTTTCTCCAAAACGGAGAATGACCGCCCGGAAGATTTTTCGGATGTTTACACGTTTGATGAGGCTTTCGTGCGTCCGTTTCAGCCGACGAAACGTCGGGCGCTGAAGGCGGAATGATCCGAGCGGCGGGCGCGTTTTTATAAACGCGCGCAGAGCGTTAGGGCCGAAGCCAGCGCCGGCGATCTTAGTAAATTTTTATCTCCAATTTTGATGTCAAAATCCACTTCTTCACTGGCCGCGGACTTAAAACTTTTGGCGCCGTTTTGGCGTGAATCCGTCGAGCGCACGGTGTTGCCCAATGGGGTCACGTTGATTCTGAAACCCGATCGTTCGGCTGCGCTGGCCTCGGTGCAGGTCTGGGTGAAAACGGGGAGCATTCACGAAGGCGAGCACCTCGGCGCGGGGCTTTCGCATTATCTCGAACACATGTTGTTCAAGGGCACGACGCGGCGCGCGGGGCGGGAAATCTCGGCCGAGGTCCAGGCCCATGGCGGCTACATCAACGCTTACACGACGTTTGATCGCACGGTCTATTACATCGATTTGCCAAGCGAGCACACGGGCGTGGCGATCGATTTGCTGGCCGATGCGGTGCTGCATTCGACGCTGCCGGCCGACGAGGCGGCGAAGGAGAAGGACGTCATTTTACGCGAGATCGCGATGACCAAGGATGATCCGGACAGTCGCCTCTGGGACGCGCTGTTTTCCACCGCTTTCCGGGAGCATCCTTATCGGCAGCCGATCATCGGCCATCAGGACGTTTTCTCTGCGGTCTCGCACGCAGATCTGCTCGCGTATTATCGCGCCCGCTACGTGCCCAATAATCTGGTCGTCGTCATCGTGGGCGATATCGACCTAGCCGCGACGCGGGCGGCGGTGGAACAGCATTTTGGGTCGGCCCCGCGCGTGCGTTTGGCGCCCGTGCTCGTGCCACAGGAGTCGGGGCAGCTCGCGCCGCGAGCATTGCATCGCAACGAAAACGTCGAACTCACGCGCGGTGCGCTGGCGTGGCCGATTCCTGGGCTCACGCACGCGGATGCGCCCATGCTCGACTTGCTCGCCACGGTGCTCGGCGGTGGCGATAGCTCGGTGTTGTGGCAGGAAATCCGCGAAAAAACCGGACTGGTGCACTCGATCGACGCCTCGAGTTGGAATCCTGGGACGAGCGGACTTTTTTGTATCGGCTTCACGGCGGATCCGGCGAAACGCGTCGCCGCTACGCGCGCGATTGCCGCGACATTGGCGCGGTGCGCGGTGAAAGGTTTTGCGCCGGCGCAGTTGCGCAAGGCGATGCGGCAAGTCGTCGTCGGCGAAATCAATACGCGTAAAACGATGAGCGGGCAGGCTTCGCGGCTCGGGGCGGCGGAAGTCGTCGTCGGCGACTTGGATTACAGTCGCGCGTATTTCGAGCGCTTGCGCGCGGTGACGCCGGCGGACTTGAAGCGCGTGTTGAAAACTTACCTGCAGGCGGCGCGGCTCACGTCGATTTCGTTGAACCCGATCGAGCCGGCGGCGGCGGCGATTGCGGCCGCACCGGCGCACGCGACGCGGCCGGATTTTTCGGAGATCACCTTGCCCAACGGAGCGCGTTTGTTGCTCCAGCCGGATGCGCATTTGCCGAATCTGCATCTGCGTCTCGCGGTCACGGGCGGGCCTTTGTTTGAAGTGGCGTCGCAACGCGGTGCGACCGCGTTGTTGGCGACTTTACTTACAAAGGATGCGGGCCAGCGCACGGCGGCGCAGGTCGCTCAATTTATCGAGGAAGTCGGCGGTTCGTTTTATCCGCTCGCGGGAAACAATAGCCTCGGCGTCGCGGCGGAAGTCTTGCCGCCTGATTTTGCACGAGCGTTGGCCGTCATCGCGGATGCGGTGCTCGCGCCGAAGTTCAAGCCTGCGACGTTTAAGCTAGAGCAAGAAGCGCAGTTGGCGGGGCTCGCGCAGGACGCGGACGATGTGGTGACGGTGGCGCGCAAGCTCACGCGGCGGAAATTTTTCGGCGCGCATCCGTTGGCGCTGGATGCGAGCGGTGATGAAGCGGGCGTAAAAGCGCTGACGCCGGCGGCATTGCGCGCATTGCATCAGCGATTGTTTGTCGGGCCCAACGTGGTGTTGGCTGTCGCGGGCGATTTTGATCCGAAGCAACTGGCGCCAAAATTAAAGGCGTTTCTAGCGAAGCTGCCACGAGGAGCGGCGCCGGAGATTCCCGTGGGACCGGCGCGGGGTGGGTTGCCGGCGGAGGTGGGTGATTTTGTGGAACAGCAACCGCGGGAGCAGGCGGTGGTGTTGCAGGCATTCCCCGGGCCGCGCGTGCATGCGCCGGATTATTTCGTCGGCGAAGTGGCGGACGAGCTTTTCAGTGGGATGGCGTCGCGGTTATTTGAGCGCGTGCGCGAGGAGAAGGGGTTGGCGTATTTTGTGCGCTCCGGACGTATCTTAGGTTTGGATACGGGCATGTTTTATTTTTTTGCGGGTACGCAACCGGGCAAGGAAGCCGAAGTGCTGGCCGAGATCGACGCCGAGATTGCGCGCGTGCAGACGGGCGGGGTCGAGGCGGTGGAATTGCAGCGGTGTCAGGCGCGGCTGAAGGCGGGGCAGCGGGCGGCGATGCAGACCAATGGGTCGCGCGCGGCGCAGGCGAGTTTGAATGCGTTGCAGGGGCAACCGATCAACGGGTGGCGCGAGTACGATGCCAAGATCGACGCGGTGACGATCGCGGATTTGGCGGCGTTTGCGCGGGAGTATTTTCAGAAAACGCGGCGCACGCAGGTCGTGGTGCGGCCTTGAGCTGCGGCCTCAGGGCGCTTCGTAGACTTCGATCAGGAGAAGGCCAGTGGGAGAGGGAGGATTGGTGGCATTGGCGGGCGTCGGGGCGGCGGCAGTTTGGATGCTGTAACCGGAGCCGCCAGCGGTGGCGGTAAACGCGCGGACGAGGGCGGCGTCGGCGCTGCCGGCTTTGAGCGAAAAAGCGCCGATGGCAGGGAAGGCGGCGGTGAGCGAGGGGCCGCTGCCGCCGGTGCTCCAGTTGTTGTTGGAGTCGAGATTCTGCGCGGTGCTGGAAAGGACGGTGAGGGTGGGGTCGGGCAGGGTGCCGGGCACGCCGAGGTCGGCGAGGCCGGGGCCGATCCCGCGGACGATGAGGGTGCGGGCTTGGTCGCCAGCGATCGTGATGCCGGCCGTGATGAGGTCGCCGGGATTACTCAGGCGGGCGAGCGTGGCGAGGTTGGTGAGGCGGGTGGCATTCTTGGAGACGTCGTACACTTCGGCGATGACTTCGCCGGTGGTGCCGTTGATCCCGCGGAAGGTAGCGGTGTAGCCGCCGGCGGGGAGGCTGAGGAGGACGGCGCAATCGGCGGTGCCAGCGGTGAGCGCGAAAGCGCCGACCGAGGCGGCGGCGGCGACGATGTTGGCGGAGTTGTTGGGGGCTTTGTCCCAGCCCTCGTTGACGGCGAGCAGGGTATCGGCGTTTCCGGCGGGGCGGATTTCGAGGCGGGGGGCAGCTAGGACGCCGGTGAGGCCGAAGCCGGTGAGGCCAGGGCCAACGCCGCGGATGAGGAGGGTAGCGGGTTGGGTGCCGGTGAGATTAAAGCCGAAGGTGAGCGTGTCGCCGGCGGCGGCGAGTTTGAGGCGGGTGGAGAGGTTGGTGAGACGACCGGCAGTGGGGGCGGGGGTGCCGGCGACGCGGGCGTTGAGCCAGGCGAGGACGCGGGCGTTGGCGTCGGCGAGGAAATTTTGTTCGGCGTAGGCGACCCTGAGTTGAGCGGCGATGTCGGGGAGCCGGGATTTGTAGGTGGCCGGTACGGCGGCGGCGAGGGCGGTGTCGGTGGGGATGGCTTTGACGTAGTAATTGGAGTCGATGAAGCCGGCGTTTTTAACGGCGTTCCAGACGGTGGTGGCGTCGGCGGTGGTAAAGCTGGCGTTGGTGAGACTCAGGGCGCGGAAACGGCCGGGGTGGACTGGGGCGGCGACGTTGTTGATCACGGTGGAGGCGAGCCCGCGGCCGGCGAGGAGGGCGCTGTTTTCGCGGGCGGTGGTGGCGCCGATGGTGGCGAGGGTGCTGTCGTTATCGGCGAGGATGAAGAGCTCGGGGATGCGTGAGACGACGGCTTGGGTTTCGATGCCGGCGGCGCAGTAGAGGACGGTGCCGCGAATCGGACGGGCGGGCGTGGCGTTGGCGAGGAGATCGGCATAGCGGACGGCGGTATCGGCGCCTGCGGCGAGTCCGAGCAGAAAGATGGGGCGGGTGGCGGGCAGGAGTCCGTCGGTGGCAAATTTATTGAGAGCGGCGACGTGGTTGAGGGCGTCGGGGTTGGCGGCGTGCGTGGCTTGGCCGTTCCAGATTTGGGTGTTGCGGTTGACGCTGTTGAGGGCGGCGACGCCGTAGCCGGCGGTGACGAGTTCGCGGAGGAGCAGGGCAGATTCGGGTTGGTTGAACCAATCGGAAGCGCTGCCGCCG
>CAJAFD010000265.1 GCA_903938935.1 uncultured Opitutia bacterium | reverse complement strand
TGATTGCCCGCGACCAAATGGTCGGCCCGTGGCAAGTCCCCGTGGCCGACTGCGCCGTCACCGCCGCCGCCTTCGACGTCTACACCGGCGAAGCCATGGCCATGGGCGAACGCACTCCCGTCGCCATCAACGACGCCGCCGCTTCCGCCCGCCTCGCCGTCGGTGAAGCCCTCACCAACCTCGCCGCCGCCCAGATCGGTGACCTCGGCAAAGTTAACCTTTCGGCCAACTGGATGGCCGCGCCCGCCATCGCTGGCGACGGTGCCGATCTTTACGCCGCCGTTTCCGCCGTCGGCCTCGATCTCTGTCCCGCCCTCGGCATCACGATTCCCGTCGGCAAAGATTCCATGAGCATGAGCACGGCGTGGAAGGAACCCGCCATCGGCAATAAAGAAGGTCTGCACAAACGCGTCACCGCGCCCACCTCGCTCATCATCTCGGCCTTCGCCCCGGTCACGGACATTCGCCTCACGCTCACGCCGCAACTCCAGCGCGACGAAGACTCCGTCCTGTTGCTCCTCGATCTCGGTCGCGGCAAAAACCGTCTCGGTGGCTCGATCCTCGCCCAAGTCGTTTCCCAGATGGGCGAAGCCCCGCCCGACGTCGACAGCGCGCACGACCTCAAACAATTTTGGGCCGCCATCCAACTCCTCGGCCGCGAGGGCAAACTCCTCGCTTACCACGATCGCTCCGACGGCGGTCTCCTCGCCGCGGCCGCCGAGATGGCCTTCGCTGGCCACACCGGCGTCGACCTCGAAATCCTCCACGGCCACAACGTCGACAGCACGCTCTTCAACGAAGAACTTGGGGCCATTCTTCAGATCCGGACCGCCGACCTAGATTACGTTTCCCAATCGCTCCGCCAACACGGCTTCAAGGCCTGCACCACGCGCATCGGCACGCTCAACCGCGACAACCGCTTCCGCATCAAACGCGGCGGCAAAGTCCTGCTCGACGAAGACCTCTTCGCCCTGCGCGCGATCTGGTCCGACGTCACGCGGCGCATCGCGACGATCCGCGACAATCCCGCTTGCGCCGAATCCGAACATCAACTGCGCAGCGACCGCACCGACCCCGGCATCACTCCCGTCGTTACCTTTGATATCACCACCGCCCCCGCGATGATCACGGGCGCCCGTCCGCCCATCGCCATTCTCCGCGAACAAGGCGTCAACGGCGAAGTCGAGATGGCCGCCGCCTTCACCCGCGCTGGATTTAAGGCGATCGATGTCCACATGACCGACATCCTCAGCGGCCGCGTTTCACTCAAAGATTTCCGCGGCCTCGCTGCGTGCGGCGGCTTCAGCTACGGCGACGTACTCGGCGCCGGCGAAGGCTGGGCCAAGAGCATCCTGTTTAACGAACGCGCCCGCACCGAGTTCGCGACGTTCTTCCAACGCTCCGATGCCTTCGCTCTCGGCGTGTGCAACGGCTGCCAGATGATGAGCAACCTCCACAGCATCATCCCCGGCTCCGACCACTGGCCGCGCTTCGTGCAAAACCAGAGCGAGCGCTACGAAGGCCGCTATGTTTCCGTGAAAATCGAAAACAGCCCGAGCGTCCTTTTTGCCGGCATGGAGGGCTCCGTCCTCCCGATCGCCGTCGCCCACGGCGAAGGCTTTACCGAGTTCAAAGACGCCGCAGCGCTCTCACGCTGCACCACTTCAGGCCTGGTCGCCGCCCGCTTCGTCGATAACCACCACCAACCCACGGAACGTTATCCGCTCAACCCAAACGGCTCGCCCCTCGGCCTCACCGCGCTCACCACGACGAGCGGCCGCGTGACGATTATGATGCCCCACCCCGAGCGCGTCTTCCGCAGCGCCTGCATGAGCTGGACGCCCAAGACCTGGAGCGAGGACAGCCCTTGGATGAAACTTTTTTACAACGCACGCACTTGGGTCGGTTGAGCAGCATAATGGACACCAAGCTTGACCACCAAGCGGCCTCGCTTACCGTTCTGTAATGGAAGCTACTGTTAGCAGCAAATTTCAGATTACTATCCCGGCCAAGCTGCGAAAAAAATTCCATCTCAAGCCCGGCATGAAGCTGTTTTTTGACGAACAAGCTTCCGAACTACGGGCGAAACCAAAATACGAATTCGACGAGAAGTCCATGCGCTGTGCCCTCGGCTCAGCCAAAAATTTTGAGCCCGGGAAAACTTCGACCCAAATTCTACGTGAACTGCGCGGCTACGACCGCAAATCGTTGTGACCACTGCGTTGGATAGTTCAGTCCTATGGGCCATCGCCAAGGAAGAGCAAGATGGGGCGGCATGGTTGGACCAATTAATAACCTGCCGAGCGGAGGGTCGTTTGGTCGCCTGCGACATCGTTTGGGCTGAAACACGTCCAGCTTTCCCGAGCGCCGCAGCCCATAGCGAGTTCTTCACCCAACTCGGAGTGCACTTCGATGCTTCGGACGAGTCTGTCGCCAACTTGGCCGGAGAAATCCAAGATCACTACCGCAAAGCCGGCGGCAAACGCCTACGCCTGACCGCAGACTTCATGATCGGAGCGCATGCTGCCATAAGAGCCGACCGCCTCGCAACCAAGGACGATGGTTTTTTCCGAGCTCAATTCGTAAAACTAACGGTGGTTCGGCCCTTGTAACCCGAGGATTACTTCGGAGCGCTCAACATCTACCAACGCCTGCTTACTCCCGAAAAAAAGCCACGATCTGGTTTTGCTCGCGGTGGTTGGTCCAAAATTTTGCGCCGTCCCACGCCAACGCCCGCGCTTGAAACGGAACGTGCGCCACATCCTCAATTACGGGCGTCGCTGGCCGCGGGTCGACACGCGTCAGCCAGTACTCGTTTGTCTCCTCGGCGTCAGTCGTGATCAAGTAGATCAGCCCATCGACCCACACTTGCCCGCAAATGCCGCGCGACAGCTGTATCACGCGCTCAACCTTTCCGTCGACGGATAGGGTCAGAACTTTCTTCGGGTACCACTGGCTGACGTGGAGTTTTCCGCCGAAAAAACCGAGTTGTGATCCCGTGTCGTCGGGACAGGGCTGCGCCCAGGTTGCGTCGAATCCGACACCGGGCACGAAGCGCCGAATCACGCGATGATCCTCTGCCGTCTCGCCACACAGCACGCGGAGTTCACTCCCTGCCACCGTCATGCCCCACGGCGTGCCAGGCGCAGCGGTTTCACTCGTCACGCTCCACGTCGCGGGTTGGATCGAATAAATGGTTTTCGTCGCCCGAGAACCCATCCAGAGCGTCGCACCATCCCAGGCGAGCGACTGTGGTTTTGGTGCGGGCGAGGCGAGACGTTGCAGTTCGGTGATGGTCTTCATACGGCGGCGTGAGGCGGAGAATTATTTGGTGAGGGTAGCGCCGGTAAGACGGCCGAGGGCACCGAGCGTCGTCTGCGCAGCGTTGAGACCTAGGCGGAAATCAGCGTCGCTAAATGTGGCAAACATATCCGTTGGCTGGTGCCAATGCGGGTCCCAGCCGGCGCCGATTTCGCGACCGCGTTCGTTTTCGCGCAAGCTGATGGCCGGCACGAGATCCATAAACGGCGTGCTATCGGTGTTGGTCATGTGCGGGCCGACGGCCGCGGGATAATCGGTCGCATAGGCTTCGTTGGCGGCGTGGAAAAACCACGCGAGTTTCTGAGCGCCTTCGGAAAACTTGGCGGTCGATTGAAACTCGATGTTCACATCAGCTTCCGGGCGTTGATCTTTGGCCACGGTGCCATCAGCGCGCGGGGCGCCGTGATCGAAGAGCATCATGTCGTGCTGGAT
>CAJAFD010000264.1 GCA_903938935.1 uncultured Opitutia bacterium | reverse complement strand
TGGGCGGGCGGACCGCTGGGGAAATTGCGTGACGGCGATGTGCTGCGTGTGCGCATTGATTCGCGTCGACTTGAAGGCTCGGTGGATTTTGTACGCGGGTCTCACACCACCGCCTCCGCCGATCCGGCCGCCGAACTCGCGGCTCGGCCGATCTGCGAAAAACTTGTCCCCAATCCCAACCTCCCGGCCGACACCGAACTGTGGGCTGCGCTCCAAAGTGTGAGCGGTGGTAGTTGGGGCGGCTGCGTCTACGACGTGCCGCGCATCAAAACACGGCTGAACCGACCTGCCTGACCATGATCCTCATCTACCCCGCCTTTGATCATCTTGTCGCCGTCATCGACAGTCGCACGCTCCGGCTCGACGTTTCCCTCGATACGCTTTTCACCCAGGCCGACCCCGCCGCATTTCTGCGCGCTAAGCTTGCGCACGCGCCGGCGGCGAGGCTGCCAGAAAAAGTCTCCGCGCCGCTGCAGTCGCAGGAAGTGTGGGCGGCCGGCGTAACGTATTTCCGTAGCATGACCGCGCGCAAAGCAGAGTCGAAAGGTACGGGCGGCGAGACCTTTTACGACCGCGTCTATCACGCCGAGCGGCCGGAGATTTTCTTCAAAGCTACGCCGCACCGCGTCTCCGCGAGCGGCGAGCCGGTGCGCATCCGCGGCGATTCCAAGTGGAATGTACCTGAGCCCGAGCTCACGCTCGCGATCAATGCGCAGGGTCGCATTTTTGGTTATACCATTGGTAACGATATGAGCTCCCGCGATATCGAGGGCGAGAACCCCCTCTACCTCCCTCAGGCCAAGGTTTACGACCGCTCGGCGGCGCTCGGGCCGGCATTGCTCGTCACGGATGAAGCGCTGCCACCGACGACGGAAATTTCCATCGTGATCCAACGCGACGGGGCGGCCGTGTTCTCGGGTGTTACGACCCTCAGCCAGATCAAGCGCACCTTTGTGTCGCTCGCCGAATTTCTGTTTCGCGACAACGCGTTTCCTCGGGGCTGCTACCTCATGACGGGCACGGGCGTGGTTCCGCCGGATAATTTTACGCTACGCAGCGGCGATGAAGTCCGCATCACCATTGCGCCCATCGGCACGCTTGTTAACTCCATCGCATAAATTTTATGAGCCTCACTGGAAAAAGTCTGCTTGCCGGCCAGCCCGGCGCCCCCGGCGGCGCGACCTTTCGCGCGATCAATCCCGCTACGGGCGAAACGCTCGCGCCCGATTTTCACGAAGCCTCGCTCGGCGAAGTCGACACCGCGCTCCAAGCGGCGGCGCAGGCCTTTGCAGATTACCGCGAACGTCCCGCCGCCACGCGGGCGCAACTCCTCGAGGCCATCGCCACCGAGATCGAGGCGCTCGGTGATGCGCTCCTCCAACGCGCCCACGCCGAGACCGGCCTCCCGCTCGCGCGTCTCACCGGCGAACGCGCGCGCACCTGCGGCCAGCTCCGTTTGTTTGCCGCCGTCGTGCGCGACGGTTCGTGGGTCGATGCGCGCATCGATCCGGCGTTGCCCGAGCGGCAACCGCTCCCGCGGCCTGATCTGCGGCGCATGTTGATCGCGCTCGGGCCGGTCGTTGTTTTTGGATCGAGCAACTTTCCTTTCGCGTTCTCGGTCGCGGGCGGCGACACGGCTTCGGCCCTCGCGGC
>CAJAFD010000263.1 GCA_903938935.1 uncultured Opitutia bacterium | reverse complement strand
CTTGGGCCAGCCGGAAATCGTGCGCACACGGGCTTTGAGAAAATCAGAGAACGAAGATTGGGCCATGAAAGTGAAGAGGAGAATGTGCCGCAGATGCGGGCGGAAAATCAGGACAGCGCCGCGCCACCCTAACGGTCAAGTGCGCGCCGCGAAACCCTCATCATTTCCTCGCCGCCGCGGCTATGCGCAAAGCGACCACGCGGGCGTTAAAATCCGTCAACGCATCCGTGTGCTCGTGGGCCTCGTGGTCATCACACCGCACCAAGCCTTCGCCCAACGGCGGCCGTTGTTCATCACGATCCGCCCAGCGCGCCCACGCGTAACCCACGAGCGCCGGGTGCGCGCACGCCCGCTCCAAGGTCGCCCGCCCACGTGACAACATGCGCTCGATCGGGCTCAATCCCGGCGTCTCACCCAGCGCCGTCGGCCGCTTAAACGTTTCTCCGGTCCAACTAAATTCCCCGAGCAAGATCGGCATGCCTTGCGCGCGGTTCGCCACCTCGATGCGCGACCACACTTTCTCGTCGCGGCAACTCAGCGACACCACATCGACCTGCGGCGCGACGCATTCCGCGAGCACCGCCGCGCCCGGATTCGCGCTAAAACGACAACCCAAAATCAGGTGGTGCGGATCGTGCCGCCGAATCGCCGCCGCCGTCACCGCGAAATACCGTCGCGCAAACTCCCGCGAGAAACGCTCCTGGTCGCGCCCATAGCCCGCGCTCACCAGCGCCACGTCGTTCAACGTGAGTTGGCGCAGGGCTTCTTTATTGGGCAGGGTCACATCCCACGCCCGCGCCATCGTCGCCCATTCGCCGCCGTGCGCGGCGAGCGTAAATTCCCACGCCGCGTGATAAGCTGGGAAACTCGGTTCCAAGCTCAGGCAAATCTGCAACAGCGAGGGCCGCGCCGCCCGTTTCGCACCTTCGTCTTCGCCCGTGCCTGCTTCACCATCGGGCTGCGCCCACACGAGATCATCATCGGTGAAATAGCCGATCAACTCACGGCTAAACACGCGCGCCAACGCCCGCTCCGCCGCGCGGTGATCGCAGGCCTCGACCCAACGCGGATCAAACACATCGGGCACTTTCGCGCCGCCGAGACGGATCGTGGTCTCGGGCGCCGCTTGCCGAAAATCCATCATCTCCGTGTAAGCGACGCCGCGATCAAAAAACTCGGCGCCGGCCCAAGCGCCGAGCGTGTTAAAGCCCCAGTTCGGGAGTCGCGCGAGCGCGGCGTCGGCGAATATTTTGGGCTCAACCGTCCCGTAAAGCGCCTCCACGGTCGCCGCATAGGACCCGAGTTGCGCGGTGCGACTGCCGGTGGTGCCGGTGCGATTGAGACCATTTACGCCCCGACTGAAAAACGGCTGATCGCGCGCATCGACGAGCCACCATTGACCGGCGCGCGTGAGACCGACGCGAACATGACCCGCCGCGCCGCGGAGGGTCTCAAGCCGGAAATCTTGCAAAGTGAGTTGCGGGGTTGGGACCCCACTCGCGTGCGCCATGAGAGCCGAAGTTGCCGATGCGCCCGCCAAAAGAAAAGCGCGCATTCCGCGCCTGATTTTTTTACGCGGTCGCGCGCGGTCGCAATCACCGCGGAGATTTACGCGGCAAACCTGGCGCGGTTTCGCCCGGCACCCAGCGCCCCTCGATGAGCACGGTCTTGGGATTTTCTGGGAGGCCAAAGGCGTTGCTGTGTAATTGTTCGACCACGAGATCCACGGCCGCCGCGCCCACGCGCTCGTTGTTTTGGTCGATGCCGCTGGCCCCGGGAAGTTCGGCCGTGAGATCCAGATGCGCAAAACCGATGGGTTGCCCAGCGGCGGTACGCTCACGGCGCAACCGCGACGCGATCCCTGGCTCGGTGGTGAGCACGACCTCCGGGCGCTCCGCGCGGAGCCAACGTTGCAACACCCGCGGCCCAAAATCGTCTTCCAGCAGCAACGGGAAAACGACGTTGGCGTCGCGCTGCTCATGCCGCGTCAACAACACCGACGAGAGCCAATGGTGATCGACGCGCTCATCGTGCGCGCGGCTGATCACCAATCCAATCCGCCGATACCCGAGCCCCACTAGCGAACTCAAGGCCAGCCGGATGGAGTGAATTTGGTGGTTCACCGCCCGATGCAGCCGCGGGCTCGCTAGCGAAAACCCCAACGCCGCCACCGCGTGATTGGCCCAAGCCTGTTTTAAAATCGTGCCCGGCCGCGGCACGGGCGCAAAAACGACTCCGCGAATCCCGCGCGCGTGCAACACCTTCTCGAGCCGCGCCTCGCTCAAACCGCTGCCGCCCAAACGAAACGCTTCCAAGCGGTAACCGTGCCGCGCCGCGCCCGCCTCCGCCCCCGCCCGAAAGCGCCGCAACGACTCAGCGTGCTGCCGCTTTACATTCGGCGGAAAACTCTCCGCGTACGCCAACACCTGCGCATCCGCCCCAATTTTGCGCCCGCGCAATCCAGCCATGAGCGCCGAGACCAGCGGATTGCGCCGATAACCCAGCCGCGCCGCCTCCGCCAACACCCGCTCGCGCGTCGCCACCGGAATACTCGGCGCCCGCCGCAGCGCGAGTGACACGGTCATCACCGAGACACCCGCCGCCTGCGCGACGTGCTTCATAGAGGGCTGAAGAGAGTGATTCACTTTACGGTTAAAACATCAAAGGTCTCGCGACGTCTGGCGAGCCGCTTCTTTGTAAAGACAACCCCCAAGATCGCGCCGCGCCACCCCACGTGAACGCGCCACTTTATCTAACCCTATCTGCCTGAAAACCTCGACCGCCACTCGCCTGCTCGCGCTGACCGCCAGCCTCGCCGTCGCCCTCTCCGCCCGCGCCCAACTCGCCCCGGCCCCTTCCGCCACGCTCGCGGCGCCCCCGAGCGAAAAAGACAAAGAG
>CAJAFD010000262.1 GCA_903938935.1 uncultured Opitutia bacterium | reverse complement strand
CCTACATTCGCGGGGCGCTCGCGCTCGCGCAGGCGTGGGGCAGCACCGTGCTCGCGGGGCCGGTCTATTCCGCGGTCGGTAAGCGGCGGCAATTGCCTGATGCGCAGCGCAAAATAGAGTGGCAGCGCGCCGTCGTGGGTTTGCGTGAGGCCGGTAAAATCGCCGCCGACGCCGGCGTGACGCTCGCGATCGAGCCGCTCAATCGTTTTGAAACTGATTTGGTTAACACCTCCGCGCAGGCGGTGCGCTTGGTGGATGAAGTCGGCTCGCCGGCGGTCAAAATCCATCTCGATACGTTTCACATGCACATCGAGGAAAAATCGTTGCTGGAAGCGATCCGCCTCGCCGGTCCGCGACTCGCGCACGTGCACGGTTGCGAAAATGACCGCGGCGCACCCGGCACCGGCCTCGTCGCTTGGGCGCAAGTCGCGCAAGGTTTGCGCGAAGTCGGCTACAATGGCGCCGTGGTGATCGAGTCGTTCACGCCGGAATGCAAAGCCATCGCGGATGCGGCGGCGATCTGGCGGCCGTTGGCGGCCACGCAAGATGCGTTGGCGAGCGAGGGGCTGAAATTCCTCCGCGGTTTGCTGCGTTAAAATCTCTTTTCTGGGCTCGCGCGCGGTCGCCCACCGTCCGCCGGGGGCCGCGCGAAGGAGATTTTCGGAACTTGCGCCCGAGGCCTCGGGACTAAAAACTGCCTCTTCACGCATTTCAGCCCGCCGCGCCCGCAGGCGAATCTCACGGTTCGTCTCGCCCGCGGCTGTCTGCGCCGCGCTCGACCCACTTGCCGACTTTCCCAGTTTTTACCGCTCAAACGTTTTCTTCCATGCTGTCTTCATCGTTTTTCCGCTCCGGCGCCCGCGCGCTCGTCTGCACGAGTGTGCTCTTGTTTGTCAGCGCCGCCACGGCCCTCTTCGGCCAGAGCACCTCGCCCAACGACGGCTACGACCCCAACGTCAACGGCGCCATCCTCGTCGCCACCACCCAGCGCGATGGCAAAGTCATCGTCGGCGGCGCGTTCACCACCGTCCAACCCAACGGCGCCTCCGATAAAATCGACCGCAACTACGTCGCCCGTTTCAACACCGACGGTTCCCTCGATCTCAATTTCAACCCCAACGCCAACGACCAGATCACCGCCATCGCGCTCCAGTCCGACGGCAAGGTCCTCATCGGCGGTCTTTTTACGACCCTCCAGCCCAACAACGCGGCCACTGCCACCACGCGCAACCGCCTCGCCCGGCTCAATGCCGACGGCTCCCTCGACACCGCGTTTAACCCCAACGTCACCGGCAGCCTCGCCCCGCAAGTCACGTCCATCGTCGTCCAGGCCGACGGCAAGATCGTCATCGGCGGCACCTTCCGCACGGTCGGCACCACGGTTCGCAATTACATCGCCCGCCTCAACGCCGACGGCTCCCTCGACACCACTTACAACCCCAGCCCTAACGCCGCCGTCCTTAGCCTCGCGCTCCAAGGCGACGGTAAAATCATCGCCGGTGGCTCCTTTACCTCGCTCAACCCCGAAGGCGGCACTTCCACTGTTCGCTCCCGCCTCGTGCGCCTCAATGTCAACGGTTACCCCGATTCCGAGTTCGACCCTAAGCCCAACGCTTCCGTCAACACCATCGTGGTCCAAGTCGACGGCAAGATCGTGATCGGCGGCACTTTTAGCACCGTTCAACCCATCGGTGACAGTGCCGTTTCCACCCGCAGTCGACTCGCTCGTTTCAACGCCGACGGCACCCTCGATGGCGCTTTCAATCCCAACGCCAACGGCAACGTCCACACCTTACTCGTCCAAGCCGATGGCTCGCTCATCGTCGGCGGCGCCTTCACGGTCCTTCGGCCCAACAACGACTCCTCCCCGTCGCCCCGTCCTTTTATCGCCCGTATCCTCGTGGATGGCACCCTCGACCCCGCCTTTCTCACCAATTGCAACAGCCCCATTTACGCCCTTGCTGCTCAGGCCGACACTAAAATCGTGATCGGCGGATATTTTACTCAACTTCGCTCCAGCGGCGCCTCCATTCCGATCACCCGCAATCGCCTCGCCCGCCTCAACGCCGACGGCTCGGTCGATACCACCCTCGACCCCTCCGCCAACGGCCGCGTCCTCACCCACGCCATCCAACCCGATGGCAAAACCCTCATCGGCGGTTACTTTACCATCGTCGGCGGCCTCACCCGCAACTACGTCGCCCGCCTCAACCTTGACGGCACCGTCGACACCACCTTCGCCCCTATCGCCAACGACTTAGTCACGGCTATCACCGTCCAAGCCGACGGTAAAATCCTCATCGGCGGCGCCTTCACCAACATCAGCGGCACCACCCGCCGCTACGTCGCCCGCCTCAATGCCGACGGCAGCGTTGACAGTAATTACAACCCCACGCCCAACGCCCAAGTTGCCGCGCTCGCCCTCCAGTCCGATGGCAAACTCCTGATCGGCGGCTCCTTCACCACCTTCCAGCCCAACGGCACCTCGGCCACCACCACGCGTAACTACCTCGCTCGCCTCAACACCGATGGCACCGTCGACACCTTCGACCCCGGCCCCAACGGCACCCCCAATGTCATCACCGTCCTCACCGACGGCAAAATTCTTCTCGGCGGTGGCTTTACCTTTTTCACGCCCAACGCCGGCAGCAACTCGACCGGCCGCGCTTATTCTGCCCGTCTCAACACCGACGGCACCGTCGACACCTCTTGGGAACCTAACCTCAACGGCAACGTGCTCTCCCAAGTCGTCCAAGCCGACGGCAAGATCGTCATCGCCGGCGCCTTCACCGCCCTCCAGCCCAAGACCGACACCGAATTCACGACGCGTTACTATATCGCCCGCCTTAACGCCGATAGCTCCGTCGACACCGCTTACAACCCCCGCGCCAGCGCCCAGATCAACTCCATCGCCATTCAAAGCGACGGCAAGATCATCGCCGGTGGCCAATTTAGCTTTTTCCGCAAGGGCGACGTTCTCGCCAATAACGTCGATATCAACCGCATCGCCCGCCTCAACACCGACGGCTCAGTCGACACCGCCTTCAACCCCAACGCCGGCGGCCAAGTCAATTGCCTCACCGTCCTTTCCAGCGGTAAAATCATCGCCAGCGGCGGCTTCAACGCCCTCACCCCTGCCGGCCAAGGCCTTGTCCTCGCCCCTAATCACATCGTCCGCCTCACCGCGGCCGGCCTCGTCGATTTCACCTTCGACCCCGCCTTGACCGCCGCCAACGGTGGTCAAGTCACGACCCTCGCCGTCCAACCCGATTCCAAACTCATCGTCGCCGGCACCTTCGCTAATTTCGCCGGCGCCACCAGCCGCAACCTCGCCCGTTTCAGTGCTGCCGGCAGCGCCGAAACCGCTTTTGCGCCCAACCCCGACGGCCCCGTCTCCGCCGTCATCGTCCAACCCGCCCGCAGCACCGCCTCCACGACCACCGGCAACTTCGGCTGGTTCGAGCGCGATAGCTCGCTCCGCTCCTCCTTTGACCACTACGGCGTCCGCCAACTCACCGGCACCCTCCGCGCCATCCTTGTCCAGCCCGACGGTAAAATCGTCGTCGCCGGCGCCTTCACCAACGAGACCGGCCTCACCAACTCCAACCTCGCCCGCATCAACCGCGACGGCACCTTCGACAGCTCCTACAAACCCCTCATCAACGGCGAAATTTTCGCCCTCGCCCTCCAGTCTGACGGCAAACTCATCTTCGGCGGCTCCTTCGATAACGTAAACGGCGTCAGCCGCAGCCGCATCGCCCGCCTCAACTCCGACGGCTCGCTCGACACCTCCTACGACCCGCAAGCCAACACCAACGTCCGCGCGCTCATCCTCCAATCCGACGGCAAGCTCCTCGTCGGTGGCGACTTCATCACCTTCCAGCCCAATTCCGCCACCGCCACCACTTCGCGGAACTACATCGCCCGCCTGAATACCGACGGCACCCTAGACTCCAACTATAACCCCACCGCCAACGGCGCGGTCCTCACCTTCGCCCTCCAATCCGACGGCAAACTCCTCGTGGGCGGCGCCTTCACCGCCTTCCAACCGGGCGCCACCGGCACGGCCACCACCCGCGATTACGTCGCCCGCCTCAACACCGACGGCACCCTCGACACGGGCTTCAACCCGATGCCCAACGGCGTCGTTTACGCCATCGCCCTCCAGCCCGCCGACGGCAAACCCATCATCGGCGGCACCTTCACCGCCGTCCGTCCCAACGAACTCGGCTCCTACGCCCGCAACTACATCGCCCGCCTGAATACCGACGGCACCCTCGATTCCAACTTCGACCCCTCGGCCAACGCCCCCGTCAATGCCATCGCCCCCTACGGCGACGGCACCATTTTGGTCGGCGGCGATTTCACCACCTTCCAGCCCAATAACGCCGCCTTCCGCACCAGCCGCACCCGCCTCGCCATCCTCAACAGCGACGGCGTCCTCAACCCCGGCTTCAACCCCGGCCCCAACGGATCCGTCTACGCCGTCGTCGCCAACTCCGACGGCAGCGCTCTCGCCGCTGGCTCCTTTACCGGCCTCCAAGCCGACGGTAGCGTCCTCGTCGGCGGCGCCTTCGCCACCATCGGCGGCTCCAGCCTCGCCAACCTCGCCCTCGTCGACGGCGACGGCAACGCCTCCCCATCTTTCACGCCCAACCCCAACGGCCTCGTCGCTGCCCTCGTTCAGCAAAACGACACCAAGGTCATCGTCGGCGGTAACTTCACCAGCATCGGCGGCCTCCCCCGCAACCGCCTCGCTCGCCTCTCTATCACCGGCACTCTCGACTCGGCCTACAATCCCAACGTCGACGGCACCGTCGCCGCGCTCGCCCTCCAAGCCGACGGTAAACTCGTCCTCGGTGGCACCTTCTCCACCGTCGCCGGCGTCGCCCGCACCAATCTCGCTCGCCTCACTGCCGACGGCGCGCTCGATACCGCCTTCGCCCCGACCGCCAATGGCGCCGTCAACGCCCTCCTTGTTCGCCCCGATGGCAAACTCCTGATCGCCGGCGCCTTCACCACCGTCAACGGCGGCTCCCGTCTGCGCCTCGCCCGCCTCAATGCCGACGGCACGCTCGACGCCGCCTTCACCACCGCCGTCAACGGCGAAGTCCGCACCCTCGCGGCCACCGCCGACGGCAAGATCCTCCTCGGCGGCACCTTCACCACCGTCTCTAACACCGGCCGCGCCTCCGTTGCCCGCCTCAATGCCGACGGCACCCTCGACACCACCTTCGACGCCTCTACCAACGGCACGGTTTATACGGCCCTCATCCAATCCGACGGCGCTCCCGTCCTCGGCGGCACGTTCAGCACCGTTGCTGGCCAAGCCCGTTACAACCTCGCCCGCCTCTCGAGCACCAGCGCCGCCGCCCAATCCCTCGTCGCCGCCGCCAACCGCACCTCCGTCACCTGGCAACGCTCCGGCAGCAGCCCCGAGCTCACCTCCGCGCGCTTCGAGTTCTCCACCGATTCCGCCAACTGGACTGTCCTCGGCTACGGCACGCGCGTTGGCACCACCAGCAACTGGCAGATCACCGGCATTAACCTGCCCGCCACCGACACCTTTTACGTCCGCGCCACCGGTCGCGCCAATGGCCTCCTCCGCGGCCTCCAGACGTTTAACTACTCGGTCACGCCGGCCTTCAACGCCATCGCCGCCGTCGGCGCCACCACGGGCTCCGCCTTCCGCCTCGCCATGGCCGATGGCACCGTCGCCACCTACACCGCCGACGACCTGCCCCCCGGCATGTCGCTCGACCCCATCACCGGCATCATCACCGGCACGCCCACCAACATCGGCGTCTACACCGTGACCGTCACCGCGACCAACGCCGGCGGCGCCATCTCCACGCGCCTCAACATCGCCGTCTCCGCCCCCGGCTCGACCCGCTCCAATGGTACGCTTCTCTACAACCTCTCCGCCCGCGCCACCGTCACCCCCACCGGCCTGACCACCACCGGCTTCGTCATCACGGGCTCCAGCGATAAACGCGTCCTCATCCGCGCCGTCGGTCCGACCCTTGCCAAGTTCGGCATCGACGACGCTGTCGCCAAACCACACCTCCGCGTCATCGACGCCAACGGTAAACAGGTCCTCGAAAACGCCGGTTGGTCGAGCAGCGCCACGCTCTCCGCCCTCGCCAGCCGCCTCGGCGCCTTCGCTTACAACGCCGGCAGCGTCGACGCCGCCGTCAGTGCCACGCTCGCTCCCGGTGGTTACACGGTCCAAGTTAGCGACGATGCCGCCAAGGGTGGCACCGTCCTCACCGAGATCTACGCGGCCGACGATCTCACCACCACGGACACCCCGCGCCTGATCAACCTCTCGGCCCGCGCCCTCGTGCAAACCGGCAAGACCCTCGTCGGCGGGTTCATCGTCACCGGCCAACCCGGCACCGTCCAAAAAGTGCTCGTGCGCGCCATCGGCCCCACGCTCGCCAAGTTCGGCGTCACCAACGCGCTCGCCGCCCCGGTCCTCAAAGTCTACGACTCGACCGGCGCCCGCATCGCGCTCAACGACGCCTGGGCCAACAACAGTGAAGTCAGCGCTGCGGCCGCCGCCACGGGTGCGTTTGCCCTCGAAGCCGGCACCAAAGACGCCGCGCTCGTCCTCTCGCTCTCGCCCGGTGCTTACACGCTAGAGATCAGCACCACCGGCGCCGCCGGCGAAGCCCTCGCCGACATCTACGCCGTCCCGCAATAATGCGCCCGCGCCCCCGCGCTGCGACCGTTGAGGGCGGGGTCTGGACGCCGAGATTTAATTAAAACCAAAACGGGGTAATAAATTATTATTCGGCAGGAGAGTGAAGCACGCCTGAGGCTTGGGCCGGTATCTTAGCGCACCCACGTCGGGATCACGCCTGGTTCGATGCCGAAGACGAAACGGCCCAGCAGGAGCACGAGGCCGATGATGATGGGCACGAGCAGGACGTTGAGCCACATGCCGGCTTTGGCCATCTGCGGGAGGGTGACATGGCCGCTGCCGAAGACGATCGCGTTGGGCGGCGTGCCTACGGGCAGCATGTAGGAACAGTTGGCGGCGAGCGCGGTGGGGATTAGGAAGAGCAAGGGATTCTCCCCGAGGCTGGTGCCGAGTGCCGCCGCGATAGGTAAAAAGGTCGCGGCGGTCGCCGTGTTGCTCGTCAGCTCGGTGAGCATCAAAATCCCGAAGCAGACGACGCATAGAATTGCCATCATCGGAATGCCTTCGAGCCCGGCGCACAGCGTGCCGAGGTAGCGCGAGAGGCCGTGTTTCTCGATGTTTCCCGCGAGGCTCAGACCGCCGCCGAAAAGCAGGAGAACATCCCACGGCATCGTCTTGGTTGCATCCCAGTTCATCAGAAATTCCCCGCGCTTTAGGTTGATCGGAATGAAAAAAAGCGCGAGACCGCCCATGATGGCGATAGTGGTATCGGTTAGCAGGGGCAGGCTCTTGACGAGCAGGGGCTGAAAGATCCAGCCGAGGGCCGTGAACACAAACACCACGAGCACGCCGATCTCCCCGCGCGACCACGAACCGAGGCCGGCCCGCTCGGACTGGATGCGTTCCGCCATGCCGGGGATTTCGCCCTTTTCGAGTTTGAAGCTCACCCGCGTCAGCACGAGGTAGACGGCGGGCAAGGTCACGAGCATCACGGGCACACCGAGCAGCATCCACTGGCCGAAGCCGATATTGAAGCCGTAGACCTTACCCACATAGGCCGCGAGCAGGGCGTTGGGTGGCGTGCCGATCAACGTGGCCATACCTCCCGTCGTCGCGCCGTAGGCCACGGCCAACATCAGCGCGGCTGCGAATGTTTTTCGGGCGCGGACGTTGTCGCCTGTCGCCGGCATCATGTGGATGATCGACACGGCGATAGGCAGCATCATCAGCGCGGTGGCGGTGTTGCTGACCCACATGCTGACGGCGGCCGAAGCTAGGAGAAATCCGCCGACGAGGCGGGAGGGTTGCGTGCCCATCGCTCCGATCAGGTTGATGGCGACGCGCCGATGGAGACCCCAGCGCTGCATCGCGAGAGCGATCAAGAAGCCGCCGAAGAACAGATAAATCACCGGATTCGCAAACGGTGCGG
Organism: uncultured Opitutia bacterium; assembly: GCA_903938935.1. Lineage (GTDB taxonomy): Bacteria > Verrucomicrobiota > Verrucomicrobiia > Opitutales > Opitutaceae > Tous-C4FEB. The sequence continues at coordinate 7,410 of CAJAFD010000262.1, read as the reverse complement.
CGGTCTCGCGGATGTCGCCGAGATGGAGCGCGGGAAACAAGACGAGTGGGAGCAACGCGGTCACCGGGATGGGCACGGACTCACAGATCCAAAACACTGCCATCAACAACGCGGCACCGGCGGTGCGCCAGCCTTCGATGCTTAGGCCTTCGGGCGGCGGGAGGAGCAGCGTGATCAACAACGCGCCTGGTCCGAGAATCCAGCCCGACCATTGGCGCAAGCCGAAGTGGGCCGGATGTTCGATTGCCTCGGTGGCGGCGGCTTTGGCGTCCGTGACGAGGCGGGGGTGGTCAGGCACGTTTTTTACTCTTTTTGGGGAAGCGAATGATCCGTGAGTGTGGCGGGAGCAAAAGATCAGCCTTTTTTGCCGAGACTGACCGGGCTGAAAGAATCTAGCTTCCGATTCGGTTTTTGCGCCGTCAATTCGTCGTATGCCACCTGCTGCAGCTTGGTCGCCTGTGTCGGGGAGAGGCCGAGTTCGAAGGCCGAGCGCTCGTCTTTCCCGAGCGAGCGTGGGTCGAGGCCGGTGAGATCGCCGAAAATCACCAGCGCCTCCAGGTAGTAACCGTAGGTGCTCGCGTGCCACTGGTCGTGGGCCCAGAGGTCGACTTGGCCGAACGCCACGCCGTCGTAGGGATTCGGATCGGCGACGCCGGCCTTGAAGGCGCGATTCCAGGCTTCGCCCACGGGGATCACTCCGCGAATCAAAGGCGTGGCAGTAGCGGCTTGGTCGTAGGCGGCGCGAATGTCTTTGGCCATCTGTTCGATGGGCTTACCGTACCAGTGGCCTTTAGCCGGGTAAACCTGATCGGCGCGCGACCAGGTCGAGATCAGGCGAATATCGACCGACGGATTTTTGCCGTGGAGCAACTCGGCAAGTTGCTTGGCCGAGCTGATGAGCAGGTCGGGGTTGCCGGGTTGAGTGGTGTTGAGCAGGCTTTGGCTCTGCATCACTACGCGGTCCCAGTCGCGGCCGATCAGGTGGATTTTTTGCGCGAGATGAAGATCGAGGCCGGAGCCGCCGACCGTCTCGAGACTGACGTTGAAATCGAGACCAGCCTGAGTTGCGAAGGTCTTAAAAACTGCCGGCACGCCACCGATGCCGCCGCCGTTGAGATCGGTGACGGTGTGTGCGCGGTGAAACCGCACGGCCGAGCCGGAGCCGAAGAGAAAGCTGTTTCCAATGAACAGCACGGTGCCCATCGGCTTGAGGGCCGGAGCGACGGCCGTCGCTCCGGGGGAAGGCTTCGGGCTGGCGGGCTGCGGTTGGGCGAGCAGGGCTGAAGCCAAGACGGGCAGCAGCAGCGCGCGGGGCCCGCAGCCGTAAATGATTCGGCCGAGTCTGCTAAGCGGAAGTCGGTTCATAGGCTGGGAAAATGCTAAATCAGAATTTCTTCGTCAGCGTCAACGAGTAGCTGCGGCCCTTGGCGAGTGTGTTGTAGAGCGCGGTCTCGTAGGTGTTGTTGTCGTCGGAGAGTGGGGGCTCGGTGTTGAAGAGGTTGTTCACGCCGACGCGCACGCTGGTGTCCCGTAGCCAGCTGCGGGCATCGGTTTTACGGAGACGGTAGGAGAGGAACGTGTTGTAGGTCTGCGTGTCGCGATGGACCATACGGTAGACCGTGCTGCCGTTGGTGAACACCGGGCGGATGTAGGAGGGGCGGCCGAGCGCCTCGTAGGTCGCCTGACTCGTGGTCACACCGGCCAGCGTGAAGCTCCCGGTGTAGAACATGCCCAAGCCCGCGCTCCACTGGCCGCGGCGCCAGTTGAGCTGCACATTTCCGCGCCACATGGGTGAGGCGCCCGAGGTGGCGGCGAGGTTGGTCTCCATAAGCTCGGTGCGGGCCGCGCCTCTCTTGGTGTAGATGTAGAATGCGTTCAATTTCGTCCAGTTGGTCTCTAGGGTAAAGTTGCCGATCGAGAGTGGGCTGAGGCGGTAGTTTAGACCAAAGTCGAAGCCGTTCACGAACTGTTCGGATTTGTTAAAGTAGGTCGTGCGTAAGAAATCGATTGAGCCGACGACGGCGCGCTGCGCGCTCGGGTCGCGCGTGGCATTGTAGGCGGAGAAGAAATTACGGTCCTCTTGTGTCACGGGCAGACGCACGACGGATCCGTCGCCCTGGTAGCGGGCCGTGCCCGAGCCGAGATCGATGGCGTTGATGTTTTGCCCGGCGGCGAGCGCGGCTTGGGTGGCGGCAACGAGTGCGTCGCGGTCATCGTTTACGGTGCCGCTCGAGCCCATGATGTCTTGGTGGCGAATCTCGTAGTAGTCGACGGTCAGCGAGAGGCCGCGCACGCCAGGCACGTCAATGACGATACCGGCGGAAACGCCTTTCGATTTCTCGGGCTGCAGATTCGGGTTGCCCGCCACGCGGTTGATGCGGTTCAGGCCTTGGTCGGTGAGTAATTGGGTGACGGTGGAGCGATAGGTGTCCTGGCTGTTCAACGTCGTGCCGATGAAGCTGCCTCGATAAAGCGCCGGGAGCGAAGGCGGGCGAAACCCCTGACTGTGTGACGCCCGCACCATGATCCAATCGGCGATTTTCCAAGATAGGCCGAACTTTGGACTCACCGTGTTGCCGAAATCGCTGTAGTGTTCCGAACGCACGGCGGCGCTCAACTCGAAGGACTGCACGAGCGGCAGTTTGAAGTTGCGGCCCACGAGGGGAAACAAGGCTTCGGCGTAGCCCGAAATCGCTTCGCGGTTGGCGAACGTGTCGGGCACGGAGGAAGCGCTGACGATGTCAGAGCGGGTGGGATCCAAGCCGGAATCCGCGGGATTGAGGCCGGCGAACGGGGCGCGGATATCGCTGAAATCTTCGCGGCGGTATTCGCCGCCAAGGGCGAGGCTGATGCTGTTGCCGCCCCACAACGACCAGACCTCGCCGCTGGCGTTGAAGTCGACGCTGCGCAGGCGCGTCCACCCGTCGCGCTCGAACACGCCATAGGTGGATTGTTTCACCGCGGCAGAATTGCGGAAGGGGCCCGTGTCGACGAGGGTGCCGTTTTGGACGGCGTAGCTGCGGCCGAACGCATTGAGGGCGCGGGCCGGGTCGGTCTGCAAGGCGGCCGCCTGCGAGAGGCTGGTGCGCTGGATGGGCTCGTTTTCATTGGCGCGACCTTGGGCCTGCATGACGGCCGTCTCCCACGACCACGTATCGCCAAAGCGCCCGCGCAGGCCCAGCAGGCCGCGGTAGGCGGAATTAGTGACCTTGTCCTCGCGGGAACCGAAGTCCCAGAAGCGATGGTTGACGACATTGACCGCTGACGGCGTGCCGGTAAGACGAGCAGATCCGTCGGCGTTCGGTGCGCCGGTGGGATGCCAAAATCGTTCGCCGAACGGGTTGTAAGGATTCGCAGTCGGGATCACCAACGGACCATTGACGCTGCTCTGGTAGATGTCGGGGTCGCGCAGGACGATTGAGCTGGCGCCATAGTAGTTGAAGTCGGCGAAGGCCGTGATCTTTCGGCCGAGGTCGTATTCGCCGCCGGCAAAAAAATTGTTTCGGGTTGATTGGGGCTGCAGCGAGCGGGCGTCGTTCAGATTCCAATAGTACTCTTTGCCGGGTCCGGAGGCGGCGCGGGCCGGAGCGGCGGTGGCTATTCCCGGTTGGCCTGTGCCGGTCGTTGGCACCAGAAAAAACCCGCCGGTCGCGGTAAAAAATGTCGTAGGAATTCCGGTCGGCCGTCGGTTGGTCGTTAGAAATGCGCCAAACGGATCGCGACCCGTGGTGACGACGGTGCTGAACTGGCCGTAAGCGCTCGTGGTCGTGCGCGTGTTGAACGCCGTGTCGGTGTAGACATTCCACGGGGCCGGTGCCCGGGCGACTTGATCGCCGTCCTTGGCAAATGGGCGATCGCGCAGGAAGGTACCTTTGCGATCGTAGTGATCCGCTGTAAAGACCAGCCGGCCCTTTTTGTTTGCGAAATCAAGACCGTGGGTGAGCGAGGCGCGATATTCCTCCCCGTCACCATACTCAGTTATACCATAGCGCAGGGATAATTCCGTGCCTCGGAAGCGGCGGTGCATGACATAGTTCACCACGCCTGCGACCGCATCGGCCCCGTAAATCGACGAAGCGCCGTCGCGCAGCACGTCCACCCGTTCGATGCCGCGGTTTGGGAGTTGGTTCACATTGACCGACAATGCCGGTACGCCCTGCTCGCTCCAGGAGATGGGGTGCGGGGCGACGCGGCGGCCGTTGAGGAGGATGAGGGTGTTGCCCGACGATAGTCCGCGGAATGAGATATTGGCATTGTCGCCCCGCGCATTTTGCGTCGCGAGTGCGGCCTCGTTGCCCGGCAATCCCGCCGCCATCGGCAGTGCGGCGAGCAGGTCTGAAGGTTGGCCGGGGTCGTAGATTTCGAGTTGCTCCGTTGTGACCATCGTCATCGGCAGAGCGCGCTCCTGCTCGATCCGTTTGATGTTGGAGCCGGTCACGCTAAATGCCTCCAACTTGATCGTCTCCGCGGGCTTGGCCGTAGCGGAGGGCACGGGGGCGGTCTGCGCGGTCAGCGTCGTGGCGAAAAGTGCGAGGGCGGTTGAGCAGGCGAGAGATGTTCGGGAGGGTTTTGAGGTCATGGGGGCTGTTTTATCGCGGATCAAAATGCGCGGATCCGGATTCCGGATGTTATCCTTGAGATGCTTTCTATATCTTATCGATGATACATGCAATGGGTGGCCGCCGCTATCGGTAGAACCACCTGAATTAACCGCAGCCGGGGGCAGGGGCCGGCTGGGCCAAGGGACGCTTAGACTCAAACCGCCGCATTGCCTTGCGAACAGGGGGTGACCCCGGCCAACTTCAGTCGCACCATGCCGGTCTCATCCAAGCGCCCTGCAGCCCCTGTTCTCCGCGCGTCCTCCGCCGGTCGAGGGGCTGCTCGCCCGATGTTGGATTTGCAGAGTGCGCTCGATCTCGAAAGTTTTTGGCGGGCGAATCTGCAACTACTCCAGAGCGTCTTGCCGCACCACTCGTGCAGCCTGATGCTAGGCATCGTGGATTTTGAGCCACGAGAGGGCCGCCACTTCGTCGCGCACGATCAAGACAGTCGCAACCAACCCCTCACGAGCCTGAGTATCGCCCGCCCTTTTCTCGCCACCCATCCACAGGTAAAAATGTATACCTACACGGAGATCTTGCAGGAAGATCCCCGGGCTCGGCAGAGGCGGATCGAACGTGAACGTCACTTTCGCGGCTGGGACGAGTTCGTCCATCTCGCCTTTTGGGACGGTGCGCACCCTGAGGTGGTGCTGAGCATTCGGCGGAGCGCGGAACAGGGAGAATTTCTCCCGGAAGAACGAGATTTTTTGGCGTCGCTGCATCCAGTGATCGACGCCGGACTGCGCCGACTGCGCGCGTTCGAGGGGGAACGCGGACGCCGTCTTTGCATGGAGCGTTTTATCTCGGGCCTGCCGCTTCCGGTGATGTTCCTGGGTCCGGATCGCGCCGTCCAATTCGCGACGCAAGAAGCCTACGATCTGTGCGCCGTCTGGAACTTCGGCCACCGGGAAGCTCGGCTGCTGAATACCCGCCAGTCTTTTCGCGTGCCTGACCTGATCGATGGCGCTTGTGCCCGACTGGCGGAGCTGTGGGAAAACGCCGCGCGTCACGGTCCGGCGATGGGACTCGAGAGTTCGCGCGTGGAGCACCGCGAAATCGCAGGTCTGATCGCCAAGGTCGATGTAAGCCAACCTTACAAGGGTTCGCGCGTACGGCCCGGTTTTTGGGTAACGCTGGCGGGCGAGCGCAATCTCGACGGGGCGAATCCGCAGCTGAAGGCCGAGTCGATTCATCATTTGCAGAGTCTTTCTCCGAGCGAACGCCGCGTGGCATTGCTCGTCGCGGAGGGCCTGCGCAACCACGACGTCGCCCGCCAACTTGGAAAATCCCCGCGTACCGTCGATTTTCAGCTCAACGCGATCTATCGGAAATTGGGCGTCACGAGCCGGACCGAGTTGGCGCGGTTGCTCTACTAAGACGGAGGGGAACGCCTGCCGTCATTTAGGTGATTCCACTGATGGCGAACCCTGCGCGGTTTCGCTAAAGTGAACGTCCGACCGGCGAACCGAATCCGTTTACCGATCGCGCACTCGATTCCCTATGAAAAATTATCGCATCGCGACCATTCCCGGTGACGGCATCGGCCAAGAAGTTGTCCCCCCGGGCATGCTTGTGCTCGAAGCTGCCGCGAAACGCCACGGCTTCAGCCTCACGTGGGATCACTTTCCCTGGAGCTGCGCCTACTACCAAGAGACCGGCCGCATGATGCCCGCAGACGGGCTCGCGCACATTCATCATCACGACGCGATCTATCTCGGCGCGGTGGGCTTTCCGGGCGTGCCGGACCACGTTTCACTCTGGGGCCTGCTCATCCCCATCCGTCGCGAGTTTCGCCAGTATGCCAATGTGCGGCCGGTGCGACTTATGCCCGGCATCGAATCGCCGCTGCGGAACCGCAACCCGGGTGACATCGATTTCTACGTCGTCCGCGAAAACAACGAGGGCGAATACACCGACATCGGCGGCCGACTCTACGCCGACAGCGACCATGAGATCGCAATGCAGCAGGTTGTTTTCACGCGCCACGGCGTCGACCGCATTCTTCGCTACGCGTTTGAATTGGCCCGCAGTCGGCCGAAGAAACACCTCACGTCGGCCACAAAATCCAACGGCATCACGGTAACCATGCCTTTCTGGGACGAACGCTTCAAAGCCATGGCCGCAGAGTATCCCGACGTGCACACCGACCAATACCACATCGACATTCTCACCGCCCACTTTGTGCAGCACCCCGACTGGTTCGATGTGGTCGTCGGCTCGAATCTCTTCGGTGACATCCTGTCCGACCTCGGCCCCGCGTGTACCGGCACGATCGCGATCGCGCCCTCCGCCAACCTAAACCCTGAACGAAATTTTCCCTCGATGTTTGAGCCTGTGCATGGCTCGGCGCCGGACATCGCCGGAAAAGGCATCGCCAACCCCATCGGCCAGATTTGGTCCGGCGCCATGATGCTCGATCACCTCGGCCAACCGGAGGCCGCCGCCTCGGTCGTGCGCGCCATCGAACACGTCGTACAACACGGCCCGCGCACCCGCGATCTCGGTGGCATGGCGACAACTACGTCTGTGGGCCAAGCCATCGCGGACGCGGTAGCCGGATCGTGATCGAGTTGGGCCACGGCGCCCGCTCGATGGCAATCGTCCGGGCCGGGTCACCGGGCCGGACGATTACGATATTTTTACCCTAAGGCTATCCTTCAGGCCGGTCCCGTCGCGGACCGGCCTTTTTTGTGTCGTGGCGGTTTTATCTCACGCCGACGCCCTCGACCGAAGCTGCGCCCGCTGCATAGTTCTGAGCCGGTGCCGCCACGTCGTTAAAAACGCGTCTCACGTTAGGTAAGACGCGTCT
>CAJAFD010000261.1 GCA_903938935.1 uncultured Opitutia bacterium | reverse complement strand
GGCTCAGCGCCCCGACGGCAAACTCATCCTTATCTACTATTGGAACAACGTGGGCCAGCCCGGCGCCAAGCCCTTCCGCTACATAGCAACGACCGTCTTCGATCCATCCGCCTGGAAGTAACACGAAGTTACCTATTCGGGTAAAAAATCTGGATAAGCTGTGGTCGAATTTCCAGAGAACGGGACGGTTGGATTACGAACCGTGTTACTGGTTGAGAAACCAAGAAGCTGAGGAAGATCTGAAAAATTGAATTAGTGATGTGACCTAACAACGCTCGAAGGATGATGAGGATTTTAGAAAGGATATAACTCCGTATCGTTTCAATCACCGTAGCGAATCCGCACAATCCAGTGTCCAAACCGGGACTATATTTTGTGATACATGGCTGAGGTTACTGGCAAACGACATCGAGAACCAAGAGTTCCTCTTTTTTCTGGGTGTGGATTCAGGGGATAATCAGCAGGAAATCCCAAGAAAACGGGGTGTTCTCGAGAGTGGCGCTGGTGGAACACCAGAAATACGCGGGGCAACGGGATTGCCGGAGTTTTAGACAAAGGTCACGCGGGAGAGTTTTTCTTTGGACCAGGGGGTAGCTGAAGAAACGAATAGCCTTACAGGTGGCCGCTGGGCAAACAGATTGGCCTCTACCTCGGCGATATGTTTTCCTCCTTCATGCCAATCCAGTCTTTTATCAACAAAAACATCCAGCCGCGGTTCTTCGCGCTCATCCTCACTTCGCTGTTCGCAGGTTCGGCAACCGCCACCCTTGCCGCTTTCAAACACCCACCGATAACTGGGGTGACGCTTTTCGAGTTTTCCGGCACCGCCGATGAACCCGCGTGGAACGCCGTCAACGATGGCGTTATGGGCGGAGTCTCGCGCGGCGGCGCGAAACTCATCGGTGGCAGCCTGCATTTTCGCGGCGTGCTCTCGCTCGAGAACAACGGCGGTTTCTCGTCGATCCGTTCCGGCGGACCGACGCGCGACTTAAGCGCGGCGAAAGCCATCGTGCTCCGCGTCAAGGGCGACGGTCGCACCTATCGCCTCCAACTCGCCACCAACGCGGAGTTCCGCCGTTCACGTATTTCCTACCAGGCAGAATTCCCCACGAAGCGCGGCGAGTGGACCGAAGTCACCGTGCCCCTCGCCACCCTCGTCCCACAGTTCCGCGGGCAGAAGCTTTCGGGCCCGACCTTGAATCGCACCCGCATCGAAGAAATCGGTCTCTCCCTATCTGACGGTAACCCCGGAGAGTTCGCCCTCGAGGTCGATTGGATTAAGGCTGCGTGAGTGTGAGCGAGCCCTCTCCTTTAACCGTCCTCATAATCTATTTATCTCATCCAGCCACATACCACCGATCCCTTTTTTGCAGAACTTGACGGACACAACTTTCTTGAAATGAAACGGGCGAAGAGATTCGAACCCTCGGAGTTATTCAACGTAACCGGCATGCGACTGGGGATGAGGCCGCCGGTGAAAAACTAACGCTTGGTGGGTAAAGCCGGCACAGCTTCGCCGTGCCGCGCGAGGATGGCGCGGAGTTGCGCGACGACCTTGGGCTGCTCCGCGGCGATGTTGCGCGATTCGATCGGGTCGGCAGCATAGTCGTAGAGCTCGATCTTGGCCGTATCGGCTGGAGCGCCTAGCTTTTTCCATTCCACGAGGCGGTAGCGCTCCGTGCGGATGGCGCGGCCGAGATCGCCGCCGCGCGGATAGCAATGATAAGCGTGGTCGCGCACACGGGCTGCGGGATTCTTCAAGACAGGCACGAGGCTCGTGCCGTCGAGGCGCAGCGGGCCGGTGGGCTTAGGCAGTCCGGCGAGCTCAGCGAGTGTCGGGTAAAGGTCGACTGTCTCGGCGAGTTGGCCTGTGCTGGTGCCGGTGCGGGTCACGCCGGGCGCTATCACGACGAGCGGGATGCGGTTGGCTTGCTCGAAATTAGTGTGCTTAGTCCACATACCGAGGTCTCCGAGGTGCCAACCGTGGTCCCCCCAGAGGACCACGATGGTGTTATCAGCGAGCTTCAACTCGTCGAGCGCGTCCATCACGCGGCCGATCTGTGCGTCGACGTAGCTTGTGCTGGCGTAGTAGCCGTGAATCAGCTGTCGCTTGATGTCGTCCGGGAATTGCTGCACGGGCGGCTTGGGCACCGGGAAAAACGCATCGATCTCGCCACCGCGTTTCATCGCCAACGCTACGACGCCTTCCGGAGCGGACTCACGCACGGGCATCGGAAGCTTGGCCGGATCGTAGAGGTCCCAGTATTTTTTAGGCACGGAAAAGGGCAGGTGCGGTCGCGCGAAACCGACGGCATAGAAAAATGGCTCGTCCAATTTTTCCTTTGCCGCGCGCAGGCGCGCGATGGCTTGTGCGGCGAGGCGGCCATCGCCGTAGGCGTCGTCAGGCACGTCGGGCGACTCCCACGCGGCGCCGCGCGGTAGCGGGTCGGAACCGGCCGGGCGGCGCAGGTTCGTGAAGAACGCCTGCTCGTTGGTCGGCGTGCCCTCGGGTGTGCTCGTGGGATCAAGATATTCGATCACGGGTTCCGTATGCGCAGGGAGGCTCCAAGAGGCGTCATCGCCGTAGGTGCCGTGGCCTACGTGAAAAACCTTGCCCATCGACTCGGCGCGGTAGCCGTGCCGCATGAAGAGCTGCGGGAGTGTGACGGCATCCGGGTAGGTGTCGCGGAAGTTGCGGCCAAACTGATAGAGCCCGGTCGTGGTGGAGCGCGCGCCGAGCAGCAGCGTGAAGCGCGACATGGCACAGACGGCCTGGTTGCAGTAGGCCGCGTCGAATCGCATCCCGCGCGCGACGAGGCGGTCGAGGTGAGGCGTGATGGCTGTGCGGTCGCCGTAGGCGCCGATCGCGGGCTTCAGGTCATCGACGAGCAGAAGCAGAACGTTGGGCCGCGCGGACGGCGTCGCCGCCGTGGCTATACCGGAGAAGAGCAGCAAGAAAAACGAGACGGAGAAAGCTCGCATAAGAAGGGTGACTGGGTGACGGGCCCGACGCGCCTATTTTGCCGTTACGCGGAGCACGCCCTTCATCAACATCGCATGCCCAGGGAAACTGCAGATAAACTCATAGTCACCGGGCGTCGTCGGAGCAGTGAAGAAAATCGTGTCGGTTGCGCTAGGCTGCGTGAGCGCGGTGTGAAAGAGCACGTCGGCCGAATCCGGCACGTAGTTTTTTTCCGCGCCGTCGAGTCCAAACGTCATAGCCGCAGCGCCCACCGCCTGGCCCTTGCCCGGCGCGCAAAGCACAAAATTATGAAGCATGTCGTCGGAATTGCGGAAGATGAGGCGCACGCGCGCGCCGGCTTTTGCCTTCAGTTCGGTGGTGTCGAATTTGAGGCCGGGTGACGTGCCGAGCAAAATCACCTGGTCACTATCGGCGCCGAACCATTCGGCGGGCGCCTTGGTCGGATGCTTATTCGTGTTGGCGCTGGCGACAGCTGGCACGGGTGCAATGCATAGCTCGGCGTCATTGGGTTCGATCGGCACGATGCGATCGCCGTCGGGGATTTGGTTGAGCGTATAGTAGGCGGTTGGGTGGAGAAGGGTCTCGCCGCTGTTCGCTGCGCGGAGCCCAGATGCGTTAATTTCGTGTACGTAGCCCTCGCGCAGGCAAGCGAGCGCGAGCCGCACGCCGCGCGCGAGGCGC
>CAJAFD010000260.1 GCA_903938935.1 uncultured Opitutia bacterium | reverse complement strand
GTGAGTTTTTGGCAGACGAGCACGCTGTCGCCGGCGAGGCCCTTAGGTTTACCTTTCGCGGTGATGATGGCGTTGCACACATCTTTGTTCACGATTTCGTCGAGCGTGCGCTTGACGATGGCGACGGTGGCTTCGTCGGTCACGCGCAGGCCGTTGATGAAATTGGCTTTGAGGCCGGAAGATTCCATGGCCTTGGTGATGGCCTTGCCGCCGCCGTGGACGACGACGACGTTGATGCCGACGGCCGCGAGGAACGCGATGTCGAAGGCCACGCGCGTGCGGGCGACCGGATCGGGATCATCCATAAAGCTCCCGCCATATTTCACCACGAAGGTGGAGCCGCGAAAATCTTGGATGTAAGGGAGGGCTTCGAGGAGCACCTTCGCCTTGGCGGTGAGTTCAGCAACATTCACATTCATGGCAGATCAAAGACCGCGGCCAAGGGCCGCAGGGAGCGAGGAGAAACTGGGAACAGCGTGCACGTTTTAGATTCGAGAGAAAATTACTAGCGCACTCCGGCGGCGCTTTTCCATCACATTCGCAGGGATCGGAAATAAATTATCCGGCCACCGCCGCGAAAAATTCGGCTTCACTCCGCGCCCACACCGGCCCACTTCTCCCACGTGGCCAGTACCGCTCTTACTTTCTCCAACCGTGCAGCTCATCGCGCTTGGCTCGTCCGCCAAGCCCAACTCCCGCTCGGTTTTCGCGTGGGCACCTCGCGTTTCGAGTTCATGCCGCGCGAGGCGCCGAAGCCCGCGAAGATGACGCTCACATTGATCGCCCTTGATCAACCCACGCCAGCTTTCGCCGCGATGTTCACCCGCAACGCGCTCCCTGGCGCGCCCATCATCGTCGGTCGCCAACGCCTCCACGAACCCACGCTCGGCGCCGTGATCGTAAATAACAAAGTCTCCAACGTCTGCGCGCCCGACGGCGTCGCAGCTTCGGAAAAAATCTGCGCGCGACTGGCGAACTTACTCAACCTCACGCCCGGACAAATCCTGCCGAGCTCGACCGGGGTGATCGGCTGGGGCCTGCCCGTTGACGCCATTATAGACGCGTTACCGCAAACCTCTGCGACTCTCACCAACGAATCCATTTTGCCGGCCGCCGAAGGCATCGTCACCACCGACCTTTATCCCAAAATCCGTCGAGCCAACGTCGGCGCCGGCAGCATCGTCGGCATCGCCAAAGGCGCGGGGATGATCGAGCCCAACATGGCCACGATGTTGGTTTACGTGCTGACCGATTTGAACGTGCCCCGCGCGGAATTGCGCGCCGCTCTCCAACGCGCCGTCGAGACGAGTTTCAACACCATCAGCGTCGATAGCGACACGAGCACCTCCGACACCGTCGCACTCATTTCCTCGGGGCGCGTCCCCTGCCCTGATCTCGTCGCCTTCGAAGTCGCGCTCACGCAGGTGTGCCGCGATCTCGCCGAAGATGTCGTGCGCAACGGCGAGGGCGTGCGCCACGTGATCCGCGTCGCGGTGAGCGCAGCGGCGACGACGGAGTTGGCGCGCGCGATCGGCAAAGCCATCGTGAACGCCCCGCTGTTCAAATGCGCCGTCGCGGGCAACGATCCCAACGTCGGCCGGCTCGTGCAGGCCATCGGAAAATACATCGGCGCCCACGCGCCCGAGACGGATCTGGCGCGTTTGCGGCTGCGCTTGGGCGGAATCGAAATTTTTTCAGGCGGAGTTTTCCAACTGAATCCCGAGAAAGAAACGGCGCTCGTCGCCCACCTCCGCAGCGCAGAACTTTACGCGAGTGCGCCGCCAAAAGACGGCGTCTTCTCCGCGGCCATAGATTATCCGCCGCACGAGCGCTGCGTCGAAATCGAAGTCGAAATCGGCAACGGTGCCGCCAGCGCGATCGTCATCGGAGGCGATCTCACCCACGAATACGTGAGCGAAAATGCCGACTACCGAAGCTGATCCGAACGAACCCAATTTCGCGCCACCCGCACCCAGCGCCACGGTCTTCGCCGCGGCGCTTTTTCATGCAGAGGTCGGCTGATTAAATCAGTCCGGCGGTTTCGGGGAACCCGCTCCAGAGATTCATGATTTGCACGGCCTGACCACTCGCGCCCTTCATGAGATTATCCTCGGCGGAAGTTAGGATGAAATTACCGGTGCGCGCATCGTGCACCGCGGAGATATCGATGCGATTGGTGCCGACGACGTGCGCCGTATCGGGCGTCTCGCCGGTCGCGAGCAGCTGCACAAACGGCGCGGCAGCGTAGGCTTCGCGCCAAGCGGCATAAAGCGCGTCGATCGTAGCGCCCGCCGCGGCCGGGACGGTGATCGTCGTCGCGATCCCACGGCGCATCGGCGCGAGATGAGGATTAAACTGGAGGACGGTGGCGGCGCCCGTGCGCAGCGCGAGTTGCTCCTCGATTTCGGCGAGATGGCGATGCTTCACCAAGCCGTAGGCCTTGGCACTCTCGGCGCGTTCGCAGTAAAGATAGGCTTCTTCGGCTTTCTTGCCCGCACCACTCACGCCGCTGAAAGAATTGACCACGATATGCTGGCGCGAAACGAGGCCCGCTCGCAACAGCGGCACCAGCGGCACCAAAACACTCGTCGGATAACAACCAGGCGCGGCAATGAGTTTCGCCTCAGTCTTCCAAGCCGGCGGCGTGAGCTCGGGCAGGACAAAACGCGCCGCGGGCAACAATTCCGGCGCGTGATGCTCGCCGTAATATTTTTGGTAAGTCGCCAAGTCGGCGATGCGGAAGTCGGCGCTGAGGTCGATCACGCGCTTGCCCGCGGGAACGAGGGCTTTCGCGTACGTCGCCGCGGCGCCGTGGGGCAGCGCGAGGAAAAATAAATCGATGTTACTCGCCGCGAGCGCCGCAGGATCAGAATCAACAAAGCGCAGACCGGCATCGCGGCCGCGCAGCGCCGGCATGATCGCAGCCAAAGCCTTGCCGGCATGCGTGCGCGAAGTCACCGCCGCGAGTTCCACGTGCGGATGACTGAGTAACAGTTTGACCAAGACTTCGCCCGAATAACCGGACGCGCCGACAACACCGACTTTCATAGTGCGCGCAGCATCCAAAGCAGCGGGGAAATAATCGAGACGGAATTTCCTGCTCGTTCGATTTAGCCCAAAAAAAGCCCGCGCCGGGTGAGGCGCGGGCCGAAGTTGCAATCACGCGCAGGCGCGTGACGGCCTTAGAATGCGTAGGAGTAGCTGATCGTCACGACGCCACGGCCGACCGCCGAGGTGTTGGAGGACTTCGGAGCGCTGCCCGTCTTCACGTAAGCGCTGTCGCCCTTGGTGTAGGCGTAACCGAGCGTGACCTTGGATTCTTTGGTGAGCTGGAAGGGCGCAGCAACGCCGAGCAGCCAGTAATTACCCCAGGCCTTGGTCTGCGGAGCCGAGCCTTTGATGAAATCCTTGGCGAGGTAGGATCCGTAGGAGGCGGTGAAACCGAGCTCGGTGCCGAGATCCTTGAGGGGCAAGGCATAGTTTGAGGCGATTTCGAAGGTAGGACCGTCCAGAACGAAGTCGTAGTAGATCTTCGGGGTGAGTTTCACACCGGAGACCGTGTAATTAACCGCCAAGCTGGGCTCGAAGGTCATCTTGTAGAAACCGTTAGCTTCATCGGCCGAAGGATAGGTGTAGAAGGTGATGCCGGGCACGAAGCTCAACGTATCGGACGCGACAGAGGTGTAGGAGGCGTAGAAATCAAATTCAGGATCCGATTGCCCTACGACTTTATTCTGGATCGGAGCGTTAGCCCAGACGCCGGCGGTCAGATTGCCGTAACCCAGCTCCACCGTGGGCTGGAACGAGGCCCCACCGAGACGCTGGCCGCGGAACATGTACTGGGACACGAACGACGGGGTGACCGTCACGGCGACGCTAGGAGCGGCCGGCGCTGGCGCGGGCGTGGTCTGGGCGCTCAGAGAGAGCGAACCCAAGGTGAGAGCACCGAGGAGTGCGAAGGATAGTTTATTCATATTTTAGTTTGGTGGTTATGGTGTAGCGTAACAGCCCGAAAGAACCGGGCTCGAGGATAGGTAAGCAAGCGGCTTGCCAAGTTCCCTCGGACCGGAAAAACCGGGAAATAGGTGACAAAAAAGCCGACGCGCTCCACGAGCGACGTCGGCCCAAATAAGCCGTAAATACCGCGAATAGAATCGCGGTAAAACCGGATTAACGTTTCGAGAACTGGAAGCGCTTACGAGCGCCGGGTTGACCGGCTTTCTTACGTTCCTTGGCGCGGGGATCGCGCTTCATGTGGCCAGCCTTCTTGAGGGCGGGACGAAGTTCAGCGTTAAACTTTTGGAGCGCACGGGCGATGCCGTGAGCGACCGCGCCAGCTTGGCCGGCGAGACCGCCGCCCGAGACATTGGCGCTGACGTCAAATTTGTCACTCAGGGTGACCGTGATGAGGGGCATCGCCGCTTGTTTGGCGAAGCTCTCTGGCACAAAATAGTTCTCAAAGCTGCGGCCGTTAACGGTCAGCTTGCCCTTGCCTTCCGTGATACGGATGCGGGCGGTGGAGGTCTTGCGGCGGCCGGTGGCGGTGAAAACGTTCGCGGGTGTGCTCATGGGCGTAATCAGACGGAAATTTTGGCGGGATTGTTCATCTCATGCGTGTGCTTCGAGCCGGCGAAAACACGGAGTTTCGTCAACATCTTGGCCGCGATGCGGTTCTTCGGGAGCATGCCCTTGACCGCGTGTTCGATGATAAACTCGGGGTGACGCTCGCGCATCAGCTTGAGGCTGCGGTAGCTTTCGCCACCGACGAAGCCGGAGAAAAACATGTATTCGTTCTGGCTCTCCTTTTTACCGGTGAGGACGACCTTCTCGGCGTTGATGACCACGACGAAGTCGCCGTTGTCGACGCTCGGGGTGTAGGAGGCTTTGTGGCGGCCACGGATGATGTTGGCGGCTTTAACAGCGAGGCGACCGAGCGGCACGCCTTCGGCATCGATCAGATGCCACTTGGGCTGCACAGTCTCCTTCTTGGCGAGAAACGTTTTCATGGGAAAAGGGGTTAATAACTAGGTTTCGCAAAGACCGTGTCAATGCCTCATTTCACGCTCTTTTCATACCTCGCTCCATTTTCCATTTTAACCGGATCGTGGACGCAGCGTGAACTTGTTTCTCGGCGCATTTCTGAGAGCGTGGCGGCCATGAAATCTTCCCGCGCGCTGTGGATCGCTGGCATTTTGGGTCTGAGCGGGGTCGCGCTCGGCGCTTTTGGCGCACATGCGTTGCGCGCCCAACTCACCGAACTCGGCACGCGCGATCGCTGGGAAACGGCGGTGCATTATCACCTGATTCATGCCGTGGCTATTTTCGCGGCGGCGATCTGGTTGGAGGTGGGTGCGGGTGCGAGCGCGGCGGCGCGGCGCATCGGTTGGGCGGTGCGGTGGTGGTTGACGGGGGTGTTTCTATTTTCGGGGTCGCTTTATTGCTTAGCTTTGAAGGCGCCGACTTGGCTCGGGGCTTCGACGGCGCCGTTGGGCGGCGTCTCGTTTTTAATCGGCTGGGGTTGCGTGATCGCGGCGGCACGCGGGGTCGCGGCGGAGAAAAAATAATGCGATTGGCCCCGCAGATTCCCGAGGAGCTCCGAGCGATGCTTGATGCGGTGCGCCGCGTCGGTCGGCCGCGGTTGGTGGGTGGCGGCGTGCGCGATGGGTTGCTGGGGCTGACGCCCAAAGATTTCGACATCGAGGTCGGCCAAGTGGATTTCGAGACGCTGCATCGCGCGCTCGCCTCTTTCGGGGCGACGGATGTGGTGGGGCGGAGTTTCGGCGTGATCAAAGTGCGCGGCAAAACCAGCGGCGCCGAATATGATTTCAGTTTGCCGCGACGCGAATCGAAGACCGGCGCGGGACATCGGGGCTTCGCGGTGGAACCGGACGCAGGGTTGAGCGACGCAGATGCGGCGGCGCGGCGGGATTTCACGGTCAATGCGATCGCGTACGATCCGTTTACGGACACGTTGATCGATCCGCACGGGGGCGCGGCGGATTTGCAGGCGCGAGTGTTGCGGCACACGAGCGCGGCGTTCGGGGAGGATCCGTTGCGGGTGTTGCGGGCGATGCAGTTTGCCGCGCGTTTTGATTTCTCGCTCGCGCCGGAGACGGCGACGTTGAGCCGGCAGATCGCGGACACCTTTTGGGAATTGCCGGTGGAGCGCGTCTGGGGCGAGTGGGAAAAATGGGCGAACCAAGCCGTCAAGCCGGCGCGCGGGCTCGAGGTGCTGGAGGCGACGGGGTGGCTGGTGCATTTTCCGGAGATCGCGGCGCTGCGCGGCACGTTGCAAGAGCCGGCCTGGCATCCGGAAGGTGATGTGTTTACGCACACGCAACTTTGCCTCGAAGCGCTCGTCGCACACGAGCGCGCCAGTGGGGCGGAGCGAAATTCCATGCTGATGTGGGCGGTGTTGGCCCATGATTTCGGCAAGGTGAAGACCACCGTCCGCGCGGAGAAGGACGGGGTGTTGCGCTGGCTGAGTCCAGGACACGCAGCGGCGGGCGGGCCACTCGCGGAGCAATTTTTACGGCGCATCGGGGCACCCTTGCGTTTCGACGCGCCGGTGCGCGCGCTCGTGGAGAATCACCACGCGCACGATCGCAACAGCGCACCACTTTCCGACAACGCCGTGCGACGCCTCGCGCGGCGTCTGCAACCTGGCACCATCGATGAGCTCGCGTGCGTCATGCTCGCCGATAGTCGCGGCCGGCCGCCGTTGGAGTCGCCCGAGACGATCGCGCGCATCGCCGCGCTCACGGCGCACGCTCAGCGCCTGCAACTCGCGCAACTCGCGCCGCAACCGCTCATGCTCGGGCGGCACTTGATGGCGCTCGGCCGTAAGCCCGGCCCGGAATTTAAACGCGCCCTAGACGCCGCCTTCGAAGCGCAGCTCGACGGTGCGTTCGCGGATGAAGCGAGCGGCGTGATCTGGCTGCGAAATTTTCTCGGCTAACG
>CAJAFD010000259.1 GCA_903938935.1 uncultured Opitutia bacterium | reverse complement strand
CTGGTTCCTGGTGGTTTGGGCGGGCTTCGTGTTTTTGTTTTTCTCCAAGTCGCAGTCGAAATTGATCCCGTACATCTTGCCGGTGTTTCCGCCGCTCGCGGTTATAATCGGCGGTTGGTGGGCGCGACGTTGGGCGGATGGTGCGACGGCACGGCTGCGCGCGGGGCTCAACGGTTTCACTTTTGTGAGTGGACTGCTGGCGGTGGCGCTCGTCGTCGCCGTCATGAAGCCGGGCTTGATCCGGGAGCCGGGTCAGGCGGAATTGCTCCGGCCGTATGCGTTTGCGATGGCGGCGGTGTTGCTCGTCGGCGGGGTGGCGGCTCCGTGGTGGGCGCGGCGCCGCGGTGTGCGCGGGGCTTTGGGCGCGATGATCGCCACGGCGCTCGGCCTTTATTTTTGTCTGATGTTGGCCGCGCCGTACATTCAGAAGCCCGGCACGAAGGAGCTCGCGACGATCGTCGTGCAGAAAATCAAAACCGGCGACAAGGTTTACCACTACGCGGAGTTTTTTCACGACTTCACGTTTTACGCGCAACGCACGGTGGGCACCGTGGCCTTCAAGGGCGAACTGGAGCTCGAGATCGACGCGGCGGCGCGGGCGAGCGGGCGATTTATTGATGGGCCTGAGTTTCGCCGGCAATGGACGGAGTCCGGGCGCATTTTCGCCGTCGCGCGCACCAAGGACCTGAAGGAACTCTTCGCCGATCCGTCGTTTCGTTATCATTTGCTCGGTCAGTCCTCGGCCCACACGCTTTTTAGTAATCAACCCTGATATGTCCGTCCCTGCTGCCACCACGCCTGCCGTGCCTTATTTGCCGCTCACGCGGCCGACTCTGGACGAAGCCACCATCGCGGGCGTCGTCGAGGTGCTTCGCTCGGGTTGGATTACCTCGGGCCCCAATGTAAAAGCACTCGAAGGCAAACTCTCGGAATATTTCGGCGGCCGGCCTGTGCGGGTGTTTAACTCCGGCACCTGCACGATGGAAATCGCGCTGCGCATCGCCGGCATCGGCGCGGGTCATGAAGTGATCACCACGCCGCTTTCGTGGGTGGCGACGAGCAACGTCATTCTCGAAGTCGGCGCCAAGCCGGTCTTCGTCGATATCGATCCGGTCACGCGCAATCTCGACCTCGCGCTCATCGAGGCCGCGATCACGCCGGCGACGCGGGCGATCATCCCGGTTGATCTCGCGGGTTTGCCGGTGGATCGCGACCGCCTCTACGCCATCGCCAAGAAACACAATCTCCGCGTGATCGAGGACGCAGCGCAGTCGATGGGTTCAACCTGGAACGGCCAACGCATCGGTGCCTTCGGCGATTTTGTCTCGGTGAGTTTTCACCCCAACAAAAATATCACGACGATCGAGGGCGGTTGCCTTGTGTTGAATACCGAGGCCGAAGCCAAACTCGCCGAACAATACCGCCTCCAAGGCGTAGTGCGCTCCGGTTTCGACGGCATGGAAGTCGAGGTCGTTGGCGGAAAATTTAATCTCACGGACGTCGCCGCTCGCGTCGGGCTCGGACAACTCCCGCGGCTCGAGGAGTTCAACGCCAAGCGTCGCGAGTTGGCGCGGGCGTATTTCGAGGCGTTCGCCGCGAAGGGCGCGGCGGTACTCGGGCTCGGTTTGCCGGTGGCGGATTTCGCGCAGAGCAATTGGCACATGTTTCAAGTCGTGCTGCCTCCCGCGTTGAAACGCGCTGACGTCATGGCGGCGCTGCACGCGGCCGGCATCGGCACCGGCGTGCATTACCCGGCGATTCACCTTTTTGCGATTTACCGCCGGCTCGGCTCGAAAGAAGGCGATTGCCCGCGCGCCGAAGCGATCTGCCGCAGCATTTTGACTCTGCCACTGTTCCCCACGATGACCGCCGCCGATGTGACGCGCGTCGTTGATGCCCTGATTGAAATTTTGGCGCCGGCAAAAAAAACATGAGCCCTTCGTCGAATCTACCGCTCTCCATCGTCATTCCCGTTTACAACGAGGAGCTCAATCTGCCCACGCTCTTTGCGCGGCTTTATCCGGTGCTCGACGCGATCGGTCGCCGCTACGAAATTATTTTCACCAACGATGGCAGCGCCGATCGTTCCATCGAGTTGCTCCGCGCGCAACACGCGGTCCGGCCCGACGTGACGCGGGTCATCGATTTCAACGCCAACTACGGGCAGCACATGGCGATCATGGCGGCTTTTGAGCGTGTGCGCGGCGATATCATCGTGACGCTCGACGCCGATCTCCAGAATCCGCCCGAGGAAATCCCCAAGTTGCTCGCGCAGATGGACGCCGGCTCCGATTATGTCGGTGGTTATCGCCTAAATCGGCAGGATTCTTTTTTCCGCACGTACGCCTCGAAAGTCATCAACTACGTCCGCGAAAAAACGACGAGCATCGAGATGACGGACCAAGGTTGTATGTTGCGCGCGTATTCGCGGGCGGTGATCGACGCCATCGTGCGCAGCGGCGCGATTAATACGTTCATCCCCGCGCTGGCGTACAGCTTTGCGGGCAATCCGGCCGAGGTCGGCGTGAAGCACGAGGAACGCCACGCCGGCGCTTCCAACTACTCGTTTTACAGCCTGATTCGGTTGAATTTCGACCTCATCACCGGCTTCTCCATCGCGCCGCTGCAATATTTCACGATGTTTGCCGGGGTCAGCTCGCTCGGGAGTTTTGCGCTGGTGGTGCTGCTGTTTGTGCGGCGCTTCGCGTTTAACCTCGATCGCGAAACCTTCGGGGTGTTCACGCTGTTGGCGATCGTGCTCTTCGTGCTGAGCGTGGCGATGATCGGCATCGGCCTGATTGGCGAATACGTGGGTCGCACGTATCAAGTTGTCCGCGCGCGTCAGCGTTACCACGTGAAGGAAGTGCTCGAAACGAAATGAGCGTGAAACCGCGCATCCTGTTTTTCGGTTACAGCGAAGTCGGTTACGCGTGTCTTTCGTTGCTGTTGGAGCGCGGGGACAACGTCGTCGCGCTCATCACGCACGAGGACAACCCGCACGAAAAAATCTGGTTTAAAACGCCCGCCGTCGCGGCGCGGGAAAAAGGCATTCCGGTTTTCACGCCCGAATCCGTCAACACGCCCGAGTGGCGCGAGCGCATCGCGGCGCTGCAGCCGGATCTGATTTTATCGGTTTATTACCGGCACATGATCGGGACCAAGATCCTCGCGCTGCCGCCGCTCGGGGCATGGAATATGCACGGTTCGTTGCTGCCGAAATATCGCGGACGCGCGCCGATCAATTGGGCGGTACTCCACGGCGAGTCCCGCATCGGGATGACGTTGCACCGCATGGTGAAATCCGCGGATGCCGGCGCCGTGGTCGATCAAGCCGGCGTGGACATCGGCCCGCGCGATACGGCGGAGCAGGCGTTTCGCAAGGTGTTGCCTTGCGCGCCGGCGGTGCTCGCGCGCCAGATCGAGGCGTTGCTCGCCGGCACCGTTCGCGAGACGCCCCAAGACGAGACGCAGGCCAACTACTTCGGCGGCCGCAAACCCGAGGACGGGCGCATCCCGTGGGCTCAATCCTCGCAGCAGATTTTTAATCTCATCCGCGCGGTGACCGATCCGTATCCGGGCGCGTTCACCGAGATCGACGGTGCGCGGTTAATGGTGTGGTGGGCCGAGACCGACACGCCCGCGACGAGCGGTCGCCGCGGCGCGCCCGGCGAAGTGCTTTGCATCGCGCCGCTCGTCGTCGCCACGGGCGATGGCGCGTTGGAACTCACGCGGATCGAATGGCGCGGTGCGCCACCTGCGATTTTTCAAGTCGGACAAAGGCTCGCCTAACTGGCGGCTTTGCCCAAACCTCAGATCGAATCTTCATCTCATGCCCCTCAAAGTCCTCATCCTCGGCGCCAACGGTTTCATCGGCAGCTCGCTCACCCGAGCGATTCTCAAACAAAAAGACTGGGAGGTCTACGGCATGGACATCGGCTCCCATAAACTTGAGGACAGCTTGAGCAATCCGCGCTTCAAGTTCGTCGAAGGCGACATCACGATCAACCGCGAGTACATCGAGTACCACGTGAAAAAGTGCGACGTCGTCATCCCGCTCGTCGCCATCGCCAACCCGATCCAGTACGTCAAAGACCCGTTGCGCGTCTTCGAACTCGATTTCGAGGCCAACCTCGCCGTCGTCCGACAGTGCGCCAAATACAAGAAGCGCATCATTTTCCCGTCCACGTCCGAAGTCTACGGCATGAGCACCGATGCCAAACTCGACGAAGAAACGACGAGCCTCGTTTACGGCCCCATCGAGCGCCAGCGCTGGATTTACGCCTGCTCGAAGCAATTGCTCGACCGCGTCATTTACGCCTATGGCGTGCGCGACAACGTCGATTACACGCTCTTCCGTCCGTTCAACTGGATCGGGCCGCAACTCGACGACGTCATGGAGCCCAAGGAAGGCAGTTCGCGGCTCTTCACGCAGTTCATCTCCAACGTCATCTTCAAAAAACCGCTCCAACTCGTCGACGGTGGCAAACAGAGCCGCTCCTTCACGTTTATCGACGACGGCGTCGACGCGCTCCTGCGCATCATCGAAAACAAAAATGGCTGCGCCTCGCGCCAGATTTTCAACATCGGCAATCCCAACAACGACGTGAGCGTCGCCGATCTGGCGAAGCACATCATCACGGCGTTTAAAGATTATCCCGACTACGCGGCGCACGTGAAAGCGGCCAAGACCGTGATCGTGCCCTCGGGTAAATATTTTGGAAAATATTACCAAGATATCCAGAAACGCGTGCCCTCGATCGCCAACGCGAAGAAGCGTCTCGGCTGGAGCCCTAAGGTCGGCCTCAAGAAGGCGATCAAGCTCACGCTCGATTACCACCTCGCGCACAAAGATTATCAGCTCGAGTAAACTCCGACGTGCCGGGGCGCGCCTGCTGGGTGCGCTGCGTTACCTTTGAATTTTTCGGCGGGCTCAGCGGAACCCGCCCTACCTTTTAACCATGTCCCTCCGTCTCGCGCTTAAGGTGGATGTCGATACCGATCGCGGTACGCGTGAAGGTGTCCCGAACCTCGTCGCTGATTTGCAGGCGGTCGGTGCGCCCGCGGCGTTTTTGTTTTCGCTCGGGCCGGATCAGACGGGGCGTGCGATCACGCGCGTGTTGCGGCCGGGATTTTTTCAAAAAGTTTCGCGCACGAGCGTCGTGCAGATTTACGGCGTGCGCACGCTGCTCAACGGAACGTTGTTGCCCGCGCCGCATATCGGCCGGCG
>CAJAFD010000258.1 GCA_903938935.1 uncultured Opitutia bacterium | reverse complement strand
CCCCGCCACTACACCGACCCCGCTCCTCACCGATGCACGCTACATCGAGGTCATCATCGCCGCGACGGTCGTCTGCGCGATCTTTGGTCGACGCATCAAACACTTCCGACGAGCTATCGCCGTCATCGACGCGCTCGGCCTCGGCGCCTACGCCGCGTTTGGCACGCAAAAAGCCCTGTTCGCCGGCCTCGCCATTCCAGCGGCCATCCTCGTCGGCGTAATCAACGCCGCTGGCGGCGGCCTGCTCCGCGATCTCATCACGCGCGAAGAACCACTCGTTTTCAAACCCGGTCAATTCTACGCCCTCGCCGCCCTCGCCGGCTCCGTGCTGTTCGTATTTTTCGTCACTCAACTCCAACTCACGCCGACGCACGCGGCCGTGGGCGCTATTGGTCTTACTTTTGTTTTTCGCATTCTCTCCATCACGCTCAACTGGCGCACCACGTCCGTGAGCGAGCTCACCGAGCCCAACGCCAAATCTCAGCGCCCACCCGAAGCCGGGCTTTGAGGCCACGCCGGCGTCGGCTTGAGCGTAAACTTTTCGCCCGTACGCACGATAAACAGCGCGGCGATCCGCTCGCGCACCGCGAAAGCAAACCCCTGCTCCGCGCCGAGCACAAACAGCGCCGTCGCCCGCGCGCTCGAAGCCGCGCACGACGCATCCAGCACACTGACCGCCGCCACTTCACCACGCACCGGCTCGCCCGTACGCGGATCGATGATGTGCCCGTAACGTCGCCCTTCGTACTGGAAAAAATTATTCGCATCGCCCGAGGTGGAAAGCGCGCGACCGATCAATTCGAGCGTCTGTGCCGTCGCGGCCGGCTCGGACCCCGACGCTCCCGGCGAAGCAATCCCGGCGCGCCAGCCACGTGCGCCCACCGTTTTAATATCTCCACCGATCTGCACCCAACCCTCAGCCACGCCGAGCGCGAGGAGCTGTTCGGTGAGTTCATCCACCGCGAAACCTTTGGCCATCGACGAAAAATCCAAAGCGAGATCCGGCGATGTTTTACGCAGCGCCGGCGGCCCCGAACGCACTTCGAGCCGACGCCAGTCCACGCGCGCCCGCGCGGTCGAGATTTCCTGGGCCGTCGGCGGTGCCGCTCGGCGCTGTGCCCCAAAACCCCAGAGCTGCACCAACGGCGCCACCGTCACGTCGAACGCGCCCCCGGTGCGCCAACTCCACGCTTGGGCTGCCGCCGCGACGCGCGCGATTTCAGGCGAAACCGCGATCCACTCCGTACGCTTCGCCGCGTTAAAACGCGAAAGTTCCGACGTAGGCCGATACGTGGAAAATTGCTGCTCCAGTTGCTCGAGTTTTTCCGAGACGCGCGCGTGCAGCGTGGCCGGATTGATCGGCGGCGCGGGTTGAAAAAATTTTACCGTCCACGTCGTGCCCATCGCTCGACCGCTCAGGACCACGGGCTCCGCCGCCAAGAACGGCGCCGTAAAAAATCCTAACACCAAAAAAAATCTCCACCCCGATTTCATGCGCCACCTTGTATCCAGCGCAGCACCACGAGCTGATTGACGTTCAATCCAACCGCCAGCGCGACCAATCCCAGCGCCACAGCATCGCGCCGCGAAAATGAATCCGTCGCGCCACGCGCACGGACAAAATTAAGCAACGCGCCCGTAGGACAACCAAACCGGCAATAAGCCTGCGGCACGAAAAACGCCGCGGCCAAACCGATGCCTGCGACCGCGAGCGTCGCGATCCCGGCGGAGCGGATGACGTAGGCCGCAAACGGTTCGAGTCCGGCGAGATCAAACGGCAACGCGAGCAAGGCGACGACCAACGTAAAAACAAGCAACGCACCCGGCAAAATTTCTAAACCGCGGATCACGTCAGCCGAGAGCGTGATTTGAAAACGCTTAGGCCGGATTTGGCTGATAAGTTCCTGCGCGACGCCATGCGGACAAATGTGGTGACAGTAAAAAGGTTTTCCCGTCGCCCACGGTACGACGAGTGCCGCCGCCGCGAGCAGCACCAAACCGGGCGCACTCGTCCACGGCACGCCGCCGCGCGCCCAACCCACGATCAACTTCTGCGCGATGAGATCGCCCGCGATGAAACCCACGTAAACCAACAGCGCGATTTGGTAAGGTCGTTTCCAACGCTGCCGCCACTGCGCGCGACCGAAGGCCATAATCCCAGCAGCGGTGAGCACCACGAGCAGCGCGACATCGCGCGCGGCCAAGCGCAACGGCACGCGCGCGGCGAGTTGATCGCGGCTGAGTTGAAGCCGCGCTTTGACGCTTTGGGCGATGGCCATGCTCGTCATGGTCGAGCCCGAAACGCCCTCGATGCCAGCCGCTTTCAAATCAAGTGCCGCGGCGGCGTCCCAGGTGAGGCCGTTCCACTTTTTCAAAAAGCGCCGATCGAGGGCGATGTCGTTGATGTAACTGGTGGTGTCTTCGGAGGCGTGAATTTTTAACCCGAGAATTTTCCAATCACGGTCGAGCACGACGAGCGCATCGGTGGTGCCAGCGTAGCCGATGATATCACGGCACGCCGGTTGAGTACGCACCACGTAGCCGAGTTCGCGGCCCGAGCGATCGAGCACAAAAAGTCCGTCCCGCGCCGAATCATCCGGACGCAAAGTAAACGCCTCCGGTAGCAACGAAACGATTTCGGCCGCGACGACTGGGGAATCGCCCTGCACGCGCTGACGTACAGCGACGTCACGGATTAACCACGCAATCACGACGACGACAGCGAAACGGTAGAGCTGGATAAGGAAGATTTTCAACGACGGGTATCGCTGCGGATGATGCCGAAGCGGGGCGCTAAGTCATTTGCGGATACCACGATTTTGGCGAGCCCTTTGAACCGATCCCCACTCTTCGTTGTCTGTGGCGGCACCGGCGAAAATCACGCGTGATCGTTCATTAAAAATGAGAGGGCCGAGCTAGAATTTCCTCCTCATTCTTAATTCGACGCTAAAAGCTCGCTGGATGTTTTACACCCTGAAACTGGTCTGGTGTTCGGCAATGTTGGCTATGGGGGTGAGTTGGGCTGCACCCGTAAAGTTGGAAGCGAGCGGTGAAACCAAACGGCAATCCGTATTTTTTCCCAAGGAGACGACCGATGTTTTGCAGGCCAATCTGAAGCGTAATCCCGCGGCCCAGGCCCAGGCTCGCGCGTGCCTGGAGGCCGCCCAGGTCTGGTTGGAAAAATCGGATGATGAACTTTGGTCGGCGATGTTTGGAGCTACCCTTCGACGTTCGTGGATGGTGTGGTCCAACGGTTTTTGCCCCTCCTGCCGGAAAGATGTGCCGATGTATGGCTGGAAAATCGACGGGTTGCGCCAGCCGTGGAAGGCGGCTTGCCCGCATTGCCACGAGATGTTTCCCAAAAATGACTTCGCTCGATTTTATCGTTCGGGGCTCGATGTGCACGGCGTCTTTGCGCCGGAGCGGGCGGATCGCACGCTTCTGTTCAACGCCGAGCACCCGGGTGCAGACGATCCACTACGCTCGTTTGGCGTGGACGATGGCACGGGCTACCATGACGGGGTTCATCGCTGGCATTTCATTAGTGCCTATCTGATCTATGGTCAGTGGAAGCAGGTCATAATGTCCGGAATCCGCACGCTCGCCATGAGCTACGTGCTGACAGGCGAACCCCGCTACGCGCACAAGGCGGTCATTTTGCTAGACCGCGTGGCCGATCTTTATCCGAGCTTCGATTTTTTGACCCAAGGCATCTCGTATGAGAAAGCGGATCCCAT
>CAJAFD010000257.1 GCA_903938935.1 uncultured Opitutia bacterium | reverse complement strand
CGTCAGCAACTACAGCCCCGAGCTGTTTGACCAAGACGCCGACGAACTCGAGATCACCGCCTCCGGCGATGCCTTCGTGCTCAACATCGTCACCCTGCGCGACACCGTTCCGGCCAGCGCCAGCGTCAATCTCACCGGCCCGATCATCATCAACCGCCGCACCCTGCAAGCGAAGCAGGTCGTGATTTCCAACTACATGGGCTACCGCACCCCATACATCTTAGGGGAGGCTTAATACCATGTTGGTTCTATCTCGTAAGGTTAACGAATGCGTCGTGATCGGTGGCAACATCGAGGTCTTCATCTCTCGGATCGAAGGCGATCTGGTGAAGCTCGGTATCGCCGCACCCCGCGAAATTTCAATCGTGCGTAAAGAGGTCTTAAACGATCTCGCGCGCAGCAATCGTGGCGCCGGCATGTCCGCCGCTCCGAAGTTCACGCTGCCCAAATTGGCGATGCCGATGCTGGCGCCCAAACCGGCCGCCCCTTCGACCGTCTCCGGCAGCAACTAAAGCCGAGTTTCGTCGGGTCGCGGTGCCGAGAGTGGCACCGCGGGCCCGCGCTCACTCGTTTACGGCGGGCAATTCGATCCGCAGATCGTCGATCCAAGGGTTGTCATACCCGGAGACGATCCGACCACCGGCCTGCGTGACGACGCCGGCGATGAAGGCTAAATCAGAATCGCGAAACAGCGATTCATCCGGCCCATCCAACACGCGGCGGCCTCGGCCCGCGCGTCGTTTGATTTCCAACTGCACGACGCCGGCGCGCGCGGTGCTGGTTTTGCGGGCTTTGACGTGGCGCGTCGTGAGAGTCACCGCGATCGTCGGCTCCGTCCCGGCGAAAAAATGTTTGGTCGCCAGGCTCAACGCGTGGATCCATGGCCAGGTCTCACCGGCGATGCGGGGCACTGGCCCCACGTTTTTCACGGCGAGGCTGCGGCCCGCGGGCAGGGCGGGGCGCAGGGAACGCGCGCATTCTTCGATCAAGATCGTGAGCTGTACCGCGGCACTGGCGTGAGCGCCGCGTTGTTCGCGCGGTTGCAGGCGCTGGGCGACATCGCCGGTGACGCGAGCGAGCCGGGCGAGCGCGGATTTAGCGCCTTTGCTGCGACTGGCGGCTTGCTGCGACCAAGCGGCGGCGCCTTGCAACGTCAGCAATGCTTCCTCGCCTAGGCTATCGCCGGGCGTATGGGTGAGTTCGTCATCTAGGCGGCGCTCGGCGCGGGCGAGTTTATCCTCGAGCTCGCGTTGCGAGGTAAGGTTTTCGCGGATACAGAGCAGGTGGCTCACGACTCCGTGCGCGTCCATGGCGGGTGAGACCATGACGCGTTCCCAGATGAGGCGGCCGTCTTTGGTCGGGCAATGCAGCGTGCCTTGCCACACGGAGCCGGCAGCCACGGTGGCGCAAAATTGGCGGTACGAGGCGTCGCTCGGGTGGCCTTCGCTCAAAATGGGTAGGTCGGATTCGAGCGCGTCTTCGAGGGTGAAGCCGGAGTAATCGCTGTACGCCGCGTTCATGTACTGCACGTGGCCCGTGGGCGAAGTGAGTAAGATGCCGACCGGAGCTTGCTCGACGGCTTGGGAAAGTTTGGCGAGGTGGCCCTCGGCGAGACGGTGGCGAGAAACATCGCGGCCGATGAGGCGGAGGCCGCCGGTCACGCGCGTGGTTTCCCAATCGATCCAGCGCCAGCCTTGGACCGATTGCCAGCGTTGGTCGAAGGTGCCGGCCTTGGGCTTGGCGGCGAGTGCGGCGAGGCGGGCGGTAAAGGCGGTCTGTTCCTCCGGCGGACACCAACTCGCGGCGGCGCGGCCGAGGCACGTTTCCGGCGTGAGCCCGACTTTGCGCGCGAACGCGGGGTTGGCTGCGAGGACTGCGCCGGCGTCGCTCACGATGAGCGCGAGTTCGTTGCTCCCGTGCCAAGGCGCGAGGTCGGGCGAGGAAAGGGAGGCGGTGATCGGCTTCATCGGCGGCGTGGGGCGGAT
>CAJAFD010000256.1 GCA_903938935.1 uncultured Opitutia bacterium | reverse complement strand
GCGGCGGGGGCGCGGGTGTCGCCGGCTTTCTTCGGGGCCCAGATGCGGCCGTCGTTGCGGAGGGATTCCGACATGAGGGTGAGTTTCGACTGGTAGTCGCCGCTCACGGGGATGCAGGTTGGGTGGATCTGCGTGTAGCACGGGTTG
The DNA here is from genome assembly GCA_903938935.1 of uncultured Opitutia bacterium. Taxonomy (GTDB): domain Bacteria; phylum Verrucomicrobiota; class Verrucomicrobiia; order Opitutales; family Opitutaceae; genus Tous-C4FEB. The sequence continues at coordinate 10,000 of CAJAFD010000256.1, read as the reverse complement.
GCCATGCAAGCGCCGCGTTTGTAGGCGCGCCAGATGGCGGTGGCATTCGAGCCGCGCGCGTAGGTGGAAAGGTTGAAGACGTTGCCGTAGCCGCCGGTGGCGAGGATGACGGCATCGGCGGAGTGGCGGCTGATCTCGCCGGTGACGAGGTTGCGGATGATGACGCCCTTGGCCTGGCCGCCGACTACGACGAGATCGAGCATCTCGGAGTTGGTGTGCAGATCGACCGCGCCCGCGCCGACCATGCGAGAGAGGGCGGAGTAAGCGCCGAGGAGCAGTTGTTGGCCGGTCTGGCCGCGCGCGTAGAACGTGCGGGAAACTTGGGCGCCGCCGAAGGAGCGGTTGGCGAGGAGGCCGCCGTATTCGCGAGCGAAGGGGACGCCTTGCGCGACGCATTGGTCGATGATGTTGACGGAGACTTCGGCGAGGCGGTGGACGTTGGCTTCGCGGGCGCGGTAGTCGCCGCCTTTGAGGGTGTCGTAGAACAGGCGGTGCACGCTGTCGCCGTCGTTCTGGTAATTCTTGGCGGCGTTGATGCCGCCTTGGGCCGCGATGGAGTGGGCGCGGCGCGGGCTATCGTGAAACACGAAGCATTTCACTTTGTAGCCGAGATCGGCGAGGCTGGAGGCGGCGGATGAGCCGGCGAGACCGGCGCCGACGACGATGACCTCGTATTTGCGCTTGTTGGCGGGGTTGACGAGTTTGATCTCCGTCTTGTGCTTGCGCCACTTGTCAGCGAGCGGGCCGGACGGGATTTTGGAGTCGAGGGTGGCCATGGCGGTGATCGAAGTTCTTTGGGGTTTTAGTGGTGCGCGGCGGGGGCGGACTTGGCGGCGGATTCCGGGGAGAGTTTACCGGTCAACACGGCGCCGGGGATCGCGGCGTTGCCCGCGAAGTACGCGAGACAGGCGAGGATGACGACGTTGCGCAGGGATTTAGACCAACGAGAATTACGCCAGCCCAGCGTCTGAAAAAGACTGTCCATGCCGTGGAGCAAGTGCAGCGAGAGCAAGCCGACCGCGAGAAGGTAAAAACCGGCGACGAGCGGCGGTTGAAAACCGAGGATGACCATGCGGTGCACATCGAGGACGGCGGTGCCGGCGGGTACGACCGTGAAGCCGAGTACGTGGTAATCCTGCGCCATCTTGTAGGCTGGCAGGGCGGTTTTGTAGGTGGCGCTCTGCGCGGTCCCGAGCGTGAAGTGCGCGAGGTGATAAATGATAAACGCCAGCACCACGTAGCCCGTCCAGCGCATGTAGCGCGAGGCGAGGGTGGCTTGGATCCAGGTTTTCACGCCGTAGGCTTGGCCGCCGCGGGCGCGTTTGCTTTCGAGGGTGAGGACGGTAGCGGCCCAGATGTGGATCGCGACGCAGACCAACAGGCCGATGCGCGCGAACCACAGGGCGGGCCCGAGCGATTGGAGGAAGTGAGCGTAGCCGTTGAGCTTGTCGGGGTGCGAAAACACCTGGAGGTTGCCCACAAGGTGGCCGATGACAAAGCCGATGAGCACGAGGCCGGTGACGGCCATCAGGATTTTGCGGCCGATAGAAGAGCCGAAGAGGTTGCCAACAAGGTTCATCGAAAAAGCGCGGGTTAGGGGAATACTGCGCTCATAGTTTCCCAGCATCGCTGCTTTGTAAAGCGGCCGGAACGAACCTGCCTGCTTATTAGTGGGCCTTACCTTTTTCAGAAGCGACCGCCGGGCCCGGAAAACGACGCCGTTCCTTTACTTAGCGAGTGGCTTAAGCAGGGCGAACTTCCCGCTGGCGGCCGGAGCGATGAACTTGCGGCGAAAGGCGTTCACGCGCACGCCGGAACCGAGCAGTTGGGCGAGAGCGCTTTCGATCGCACCATGATCGGCGGTTTCGTCGGCGACGTAGTGAAAATCCCAACGCCACTCGCCGGTCTGGATCAACGTGTAATGCCAGCAACGAAACGCCGCCGGCAACGCCTCGTCGACGTCACTCGCGGCGACGAGCGAGCCATCGGGCCGGAAATAAATGCTGCCCTCGCGGCCGAGAATGCGGAACCCCGTCGCGCGGCGTTGCACGATGTCGCCGGTGTGATAACGCAACAACGGCATCGCCTCGCGCTCGCGCGTGGTCACGTAGATTTGCGCGACGTCGGGCAGATCCGCGCGCCAGGGCACCAGCTCGATGAACGCATTCGCGTCGATCGCTTGGAGATTATCTTGGAACGCTTCGCCGACAAAAAGATACCCGGCCTCCGTTGAGCCGTAGAGATCGACTTGCGGCGCGGGAAACACTTCCGCGATGCGCCGGCTGTGTTGCAGGCTGGCTTTGCCGTAAGTCAAAATCACCGCGCGCACACTCGGCACCGTCACACCCCGGCGTTGGGCGGCGCGCGCGAGCAGCGCCAGATAAACCGGCTCGCCCTCGATCACCTCGGGTTGCGTGGCCTGCAACTCGCGCACGATCCGATCCCATTCGCTCTCGGGAAACACAAACGGATCACTCGTGAGATTCAGGTAAACCGTGCCGTCGAAATAGCGGTGCGGAAACGGGTGATCCTCGTACGGGCAAAGATTGCTCGAGCAACCGATCGGCGCGAGGACGCACTTGCGATAATAGCGCCCGACGAATTGCCGCAAAATCGGCGAAGCCAGATAGGCGCGATCCGTCTGCTTATTCCACCAGCCTTCTTCCATGATGACCGTCATCGGACCGCTCGTCGTGCCAGAGGTGCTTTCGTATTCGTAGCTCTTGTCGGCGAGGCCGCGCTCGATGACGCGATAATCCGCGAAGAACGCCTGATGTCCGTTTTCCACGATGTCCTTTTTGGACAACGCCGGGATTTCCTGAAAACACGCCCATTGCAACGGGTCTTTATGCAGCGGAAAACGCCGGCCGTAGAGCGGGCTTCGCTCGTATATTTTTCGCACTTCCTGCTCCAACGCCGCCGGAATCACGCCGGACGAAGTCGCGTCAAGGACGTCAGGGTGGTTGGCGAAGGCGGGCGCAGGCATCGTGAAATTAGTGTTAAGAAAGATGCGCCCTCGCGCTAAGTCAAACGCCTCGCCCGGTGCGCTCGCGCCAGATCGGCTCGAAATGCATGAGCCCGCAGACGACCAAGCTGTGCGTGATTTTGCCCGCCCGCGCCCAGCCGAGCACCTCGTCCACGGGCGCCGTCACGACTTCGATTTCCTCGTCATGATCCCATTCCGACGCACCGCTCAACGTGGCGTTTTCCACGAGCACGAGGTGGCAGCGGTTGTTTTGGATGGCGGGGTTCGGATGCACGCTCGCCAGCAATCGCGCGCTTGTCCCCGCATAGCCGGTTTCTTCGCGCAATTCGCGCACCGCTGCGGTCACAGGATCTTCGCCCGGATCGATGATGCCGCCGGGGATCTCGAGCGAAAACTCCTCGATCCCGAAACGAAATTGGCGCACGAGCACGAGCTTTCCGTCGGGTGTAAGTGCGATGACATTACACCAATCCGCCGACGCGATGACGACAAAATCGCGTTCCACGGCGCGTCGCGGATGGCGTAGGCGCACGCTGCGCAGGTCGAGCACACGCGTCGTCGCCAACGTATTTTGCCCCAGATGTTCCCAGCGGGCCGGTGCTCCCGGCGTGGACGATGTGCTCATGGGTAAAAGAAAAAACCTCCGCGCCGCAGAGGACGAGGAGGTTTTAAAAGGAGGAGTAGATTCTCCGAAGAATTACTTCTTGGGGAGTTTCACTTTGTCGCCGACCTTCAACTTGCTCCAGTTCACCCCGGGGTTGACGCTGAGCAAGTCGGCGTGATTGACGCCATTGGCCTTGGCGATCTTGGTGCCGGTGTCGCCGGCTTTGACGACGTATTCACCGGGACCAGCGACGGCGGGTTCGCCGCTGCCTTTTTTGCCAGCAGCTGCGACGGGCTTCTTGGCGGATTCTTCAAGCTTGGTGATCGCGGCGCTCTGTTTGGCGAGCTCGCCACCGACTTGGTTGAAAGCGTCCTGCGTCGAGCGGGTCAGCCCGGCGAGGTCTTTAGAAGCTTTGTCAGCGGCGGCGGCAGCCGAGGCGACTTGCGCTTCGATCGCGTCGACTTTGGCGACCTTTTCTTCGTGAGCGGCGAGGGTCTTATTGACCTTCGAGAGGCTCATAGCGGCGTAGCCACCGAGCAGGAGCGCAACGACGCCCACAATGATGCCGCCGACCGGCAACATGCTGTTATTTTCGCGAGAAATGGTATCCATGGTGAAGAAGTTAAGTTTCGAGCTGAGAGCCAATCGTGGGGCGAGGCAAGCAGAGATTATTAAGAAACCTGAAGATGCGCGCAATATCTGGGCGCGGGCTTGACACGTTCGTTGAAGGCGCGTGCTGTGCGGCGTGCATCGGGGTGTAGCTTAGCCTGGTAGAGCGCCTGGTTTGGGACCAGGAGGTCGTAGGTTCGAATCCTATCGCCCCGACCACTTTTTTCCCAATCGAAGCTCGCGAGCTCGATTCCATCGCAACGGACCGCGTGGTCTGGACAGCAAAACGCCGGGCTAACGGCATCGCCATTAAAGCCCGGCGCTCAGAGGGAAAACGGCTTATTTGCCGGGCAACTTGATCTGCACGCCACCCGCGGCGGGGGCTGCGGCTTGAGGCGCGGCGGCCGCTGGAGCGACGGGCAGGCTGGCGCGGAGGGTCATGGCGCGTTGCGTCCAAGGGCTGGATGGATCGATCTGCGCGACTTGTTCAGAGTATTTCTTCACGTCGTCGGCGCGACCGGCTTCGGCGGCGAGGCTGGCGAGGTGATAGGAGGCTTCGGCGCGGATGCCTTTGAGTTGGGCGGCGTCACCGGCGAGGGCTTTCAACGCGGTTTCGCCCTCGGCGGTTTTGCCGGCGGCGATTTTGGCCATCGCGAGGCCGAGTTGGGCGCGGGCGAAGAGCGGGCCGGTCTTGAGTTTGGCGGCAACGGTTTCGTAGCCGGTGACGGCTTCAGCGGCTTTACCGGCGGTGTAGGCGTCGTCGGTCAGGCGCAGTTGGGCGACGGTGCCCAAGATGTGATCGGCGTGGGCGGCGGCGAAGGACTTGAGTTTTTCCGGCGTGGTGGCGGCGGCGTAGTCTTTTTGGACTTCGGCTTCTTTTTGCGCGGCGAGGTAATCCCAGCCGCCTTTGGCGACGATGCCGACGAGCACGAGCACGCAGAGCACGATGACGGCGGTGCCGTTTTTCTTCCAGAACGCGTGCAATTTCTCCTCGAAGGAAGGCGCGATGTAGGTCGCATCCACCGCGACGAGGTTGCGGTCATCACCGGAAGGAGTGGGCTGGGCAGGGCTGGCGGGGGTGGTCATGGCGCGTGTGTTGGTATCGTGTAAACCGGGGACAAGAGCAAATGCCTCCGGCGGTGTAAATGCAGGAAATCACCCGGCCCAATCCCCGCGGGTCTCGGGTTTAGGCGGTTTATTTATGCGGCCTAGGGTACGAGCAGGACTTTGCCGGTCGTGCCGCGGCTCTCAAGCGCGCGGTGCGCCTCGGCGGCGGCGGTGAGCTTAAACGTCGCCCCGATCCGCACCTGCAATGTACCCGCCAGCACGGCGCCAAACAAATCGTCGGTGCGGGCGCGCAGTTCTGCCGTCGTCTGCGTATAATGCACGAGCGTGGGCCGCGTGAAAAACAACGAGCCTTTCTGCGCCAACAACAGCGGCGCGAAGGGCGGCACGGGTCCGCTCGCGTTGCCGAACGAGACCAACATCCCGCGCGGCCGCAGGCTGTCGATGCTGCCGGTAAACGTGTCTTTCCCGACCGCGTCGTACACGACGTCCACCCCCCGCCCGCCTGTGAAATTCCGCGCGGCGGCCGTAAATGGTTCGCGCGTGTAAACGACGACTTCATCCGCGCCGGCTGCGCGGGCGAGAGCCACTTTTTCCTCGGTGCCGACGGTCGCGATCACGCGCGCGCCGCGGCGCTTGGCCAGTTGCACGAGCAGCAAACCGACGCCGCCGGCGGCCGCGTGGATGAGCGCGGAGTCGCCAGCTTTAAGCGCAAATGTATCGGTGACGAGGTAATGCGCCGTGAGCCCTTGCAACATCAGCGCGGCGGCGGTGGACGTCGTCACGCCGGCGGGGATTTTCACGACGTGGGCGGCGGGCGCGAGGGCTTCGGCCGCGTAGCCGCCGCTGGCTTTGGCGGTGGCGACACGATCGCCGGGGACAAATTCCGTCACGCCGGCGCCGACGGCCGACACGATGCCGGCGATCTCCGCGCCGAGCGTGAAGGGCAATGGCACCGCGTAGAGTCCGCTGCGCTGATAGGTGTCGATGAAGTTGAGGCCCGCGGCCTCGACGCGGATGCGCACCTCGCCGGCGGCGGGCGCGGGCACAGGAATGTCGTCGACCTGGAGCGTTTCTGGTCCGCCGGTGGCATGGATGCGGATCGCGAGCATGACGGGTGAAAAAACCTTAGTCGAAGACGACGGTTTTGTGACCGTAGACGAGGACGCGATTTTCGAGATGCCAACGGACCGCTTGGGCGAGGACGGATTTTTCGAGATCGCGGCCCTTGCGGATCAAATCTTCGACGTCGTGCCGGTGCGTCACGCGCGCGACGTCTTGCTGAATGATCGGGCCGTCGTCGAGGATGGCGGTCGCGTAGTGCGCGGTGGCGCCGATGAGTTTCACGCCGCGCGCGGCGGCTTGGTGGTACGGCTTGCCGCCTGCGAAAGCCGGGAGAAATGAGTGGTGGATGTTGATCACCGGGCAACCGCAGCCCGAGAGAAAATCCGCCGAGAGCACCTGCATGTAGCGCGCCATGATGACGAGATCGACGCGCAGCTCGCGGAGCAACGCGAGTTGGCGGGCCTCGGCGGCGGGTTTGTCGGCGGCGGTCACAGGGATGACGTGAAACGGTAGGCCGTAGGTCGCGGCGGCGGGCGCGAGATCGGCGTGGTTGGAGACGACGGCGACGAGGTCGCACGCGAATTCACCAGCGCGCCACCGCAGGACCAGATCGTGGAAGCAGTGGTCGAATTTGGAGACGAAGATCGCCACGCGCGGGCGTTGCGCGGAGGCGGCGACGCGGGCGTGCATGCCGACTGACGCGGCGAAGGCGTGGAACGCGGCGGAGTCGGCCGAGGCGGCGCCTTGGGCGGGAACCCATTCGACGCGTTGGAAGAACACGCCCGACTCCATGTCGCGGTGTTGATCCGCGTGGAGGATGTTGCCGCCGCGCTCGAAGATCCAGCCGGAGACCCGCGCCACGAGGCCGGGTTGATCGGGACCGTGGAGTAGGGCGACGAGAGTCGCGGGCGTGGTCACGGGGTTTTAGACGAGGTTGACGTTGCCGCGGTAGTGCTGGATCGGCTTCACGCCGACGGGCTTATCGCGGAGGGCTCGGATGCCTTCGACGGCGGCGAAGGCGCCGGTGATCGTCGTCATCAAACACACGCCGTGAGCGTAGGCAGCGGCGCGGATTTTGTTTTCATCCTGACGCGGGATCATGCCGGCGGGCGTGTTGATCACGAGTTGGATCTGGCCGTTCTTGAGCATGTCGACGGCGTTGGGGCGACCTTCGGCGATCTTGGAAATACGTTTCACGGGCACGCCGTTGTCGGCGAGCGTTTTGGCGGTGCCGCTGGTCGAGTGGATCGTGAAACCGAGCTCGACGAGGGCGCGCGCGAGAGCGGTGGCGCGGGGTTTGTCGGCATCTTTGACGCTGAGGAACACGTTGCCCTTGGTCGGTAGACCGGGTTTGGCGGCGGCTTGGGCCTTGGCGAAAGCGACACCGAGGTCGGCGTCGATGCCCATGACTTCGCCGGTGGAACGCATCTCGGGCCCGAGGGCGATGGTGGCGCCGGGGAAGCGGACGAAGGGGAACACGGCTTCTTTGACGCACCAGTGTTTGGGCGTCTGCTCGCGCGTGAAGCCGAGGTCTTTGAGCTTGGCGCCGGTCATGACTTTGGCGGCGAGTTTCGCGAGCGGCACGCCGATGGCTTTGGCGACAAACGGCACGGTGCGCGAGGCGCGCGGGTTCACTTCGAGGACGTAGAGCTCGTTGTCCTTGATCGCGAACTGCACGTTCATGAGACCGACGACCTTGAGCGCTTTCGCGAGCGCGTAGGTGGCGGTGCGAACGGTGTTGAGCATCGCGGCGTTCAGGGTGTGCGGGGGCATCACCATGGCGGCGTCGCCGGAATGCACGCCGGCGAACTCGATATGCTCGAGCATGCCGCCGACGACGCTGGTCTCGCCGTCGCTGATACAGTCCACGTCGAGCTCGATCGCGTCTTCGAGGAATTTGTCGATGAGCACCGGTTTATCCGGCATCACGTCGAACGCCTGGCGGACGACGGCTTTAAATTCATCTTCGCTGTAGACGACAAACATGCCGCGGCCGCCGAGTACGAAGGACGGACGGAGGAGGACCGGGAAGCCGACCTCTTGGGCGGCTTTAAGCGCGTCGGTCTCGTTCATCGCGGTGCGATTGGCGGGCGACTTTAAACCGGTGGCGTCGAGAATGGCGGAGAATTTTTTGCGGTCCTCGGCGAGCTCGATGCTCTCGGGCGAAGTACCGATGACGTTCACGCCGTTGGCCTTCAGAGCGGTGGCAAGATTGAGCGGAGTCTGACCGCCGAATTGGACGATCACGCCGTCGCATTTTTCCTGGGTGTAAATCTCGAGCACGTCTTCGAGCGTGAGCGGTTCGAAATAGAGGCGGTCGCTGGTGTCGTAGTCGGTCGAGACGGTTTCTGGATTCGAGTTTACCATCACGCTCTCGTAGCCGATTTCGCGGAGGGCGAAGCTGGCGTGGACGCAGCAGTAATCGAACTCGATGCCTTGGCCGATGCGGTTGGGGCCGCCGCCGAGAATCATTATCTTTTTCTTGCCGCTTGGCGGGAGGATTTCGTTTTCGTCGCCGTAGCTGGAATAGTAGTACGGCGTGAACGCCTCGAACTCGGCCGCGCAGGTGTCGACGAGGCGGTACGTCGTGTTGACGCCCGCTTGTTTGCGATGGGCGCGGACGGCGTTGAGATCGGACTTAAAAATGTGCGACAACTGTGCGTCGGAGAAACCGAACTGTTTGGCGCGGCGCAGCGTGGTGACGTCGATGGTTTTGAGCGTCTTAGCGGAAAGTTCCTGCTCCATCTCGTGGATTTCGCGGAGCTGGTGGAGGAACCACGGGTCGATCTTCGTGAGCTCAAAAATGCGCTCGACGCTGTAGCCGGCGCGGAAGGCGTGGCGCAGGTAAAACACGCGCTCGGAGTTGGGCGTGCCGAGTTTGGCGTTGATGGTTTTCTCGTCGAGAATCTCGTCGCCGCCGAATTTGCCGCCGCCGCCGAAACCGCGGGAGCCGACCTCGAGCGAACGCAGACATTTCTGCATCGATTCCTTAAACGTACGGCCGATGGCCATGGCCTCGCCGACGGATTTCATCGCGGAGGTGAGCGTGGTGTCGGCGCCGAGGAATTTCTCGAAAGTGAAGCGCGGGATCTTCGTGACGACGTAGTCGATCGTGGGCTCGAAGCTGGCGGGCGTGACGCGCGTGATGTCGTTGCGCAACTCGTCGAGCGTGTAGCCGACGGCGAGTTTCGCGGCGATCTTGGCGATCGGGAAACCGGTGGCCTTCGAAGCGAGCGCCGAAGAGCGCGAGACGCGCGGGTTCATCTCGATGACGACCATGCGGCCGGTGACGGGATCGACGGAGAACTGGATGTTGGAACCGCCGGTCTCGACGCCGATCTCGCGGATGACGGCGAACGACGCGTCGCGCATCACCTGGTATTCCTTGTCGGTGAGCGTCATCGCTGGGGCGACGGTGATCGAGTCGCCTGTATGGACGCCCATCGGGTCGAAATTCTCGATGGAGCAGATGACCACGCATTGGTCCTTATGGTCGCGCATAACCTCCATCTCGTACTCTTTCCAGCCGAGCAGACATTCTTCGACGAGCACCTCGTGGACGGGCGAGAGATCGAGACCGTTGGCGCAGATGCCTTCGAATTCTTCCTTGTTGTAAGCGATGCCGCCGCCGCTGCCGCCGAGCGTAAACGAAGGACGGATGATCAACGGGT
>CAJAFD010000255.1 GCA_903938935.1 uncultured Opitutia bacterium | reverse complement strand
GGGCGAGTCTGTTTCAGCGCGGGCTCATAAACGAATTGCTCGATGGCCGCAGTGAGCGCGCGGGCGAATTCCGGCGTCGAGGCTTTGTCCGGAATGGTTTGAATCACCTTACCGCTCGATCCGACCACATAACCGACGGCGGCGTCGCCGGTTTTTCCCTGTTTGAGCAATTCGTAGGGATAGACCGGGCGCGCCGTACCGATGGGTTTAGCCGGCACATCGTAGCGGTAGATTTCGGGTAATTTGGAAAGATCCGGTTTGCGGTCCGCATCTTTGAGCGGGCCTGAGCCCCCATCACCCTCGTCATTTAAAATAAATACAATCGGCACCTGCATGCGTGAACTCACCGGGCGATCGCCCACGCGCGCGGGCTCAAACCGCCAGTTTCGCACCGCATCGAGTGCCGCCGCATCAAAACTCGGATTCAAGGTGCGCGCCACAAACGCCCGTTGCACGCGGCCTTCGCGGTTCACCATAAAATCCACCAGCACTTCCCCGCGCATACCGTTCAGGCGCATCGCCCACGGATAAACGGGGCGTTCCTGCGAAATAACCCGCGCTATCACGCGGCTACCTTTATTGAGGCTCTCGGGATATTTCGTATGCACCACGAAGGGCGCCTTGACCTCGGCCGCCACGGGTTGGCCGGCTTTACGAGCCGGAGCAAAGCGCCAGTTTTTCACCGCAATCGTCAATTTTTCCGCGAGCTCGGGTGGCGCATTTTTCACGCCGGTAATCTCGCCTTGCGCATCGACGCTGATATCCGCCCAAACCACGCGATCGGAGATTTCGACGTCGGGCTTCACGCCTTTGGGCCACGGTATATCGACCACCGACACCGCGAGCAACCGCGGTGTGGCCTCCGGAATTTTTTCTGCCGCCGAAGCCGGATTGAAAATGACGGCAAACGTGCTCGCCGTGAACACCGGCTTCCCCTCGCGCCGGCCCACATTGAAGCGCCAATCTAATTTTGCTTCAGTGACGGTTCGATCCAGCAGCGGTTGCGTAGCCAAATGGGCTCCGCCTAGCGCCCGCGCTTTTTCGTCTAAGTTTAATTCCAAAATCACATAACCAAAATCCGTCGTGGCCCGCAGCTCTTCCGGAAAAGTGATTTTTGGGCTCTTTTTAAACGACGGTAATTCGTCGGGCGCATCCTTGGTCTCCACCCAAACAAACGGCGTGATCGTCACATCCTGCGCCCGCGCCGCGACCCCGCCACCAACCACGATTAGAACCAAAACAACTAATTTATGAATAAGGGGTAAAAACTTCATGGCATCGAACCTGAAGCCAACCCGAAGCGCGTCAATGCAAGTCTGTGTCTTAAATAATTTCCAGCACCGGCCGGCAAAACGCGCCGGAGCAACCCGGCCAATTGAGCGGCAGCGCCCAGAATTTCTGCGGCGCGGGTAGCGCGAACACTTCCTCGGGAAATTTGAGTTCTTCGACAACCCACACGCCCGCCCCGAGCAAAATCGTGTGCGTCTCGGCGTTGAGCGGACCGCTGCCTCCAATCGAATAATGATCAATGCCCACGCCACGCACCCCGCGCTCGACGAGCCAGCGCGCGCCCGACGGATCGACAAACGGCGAACGATAAAGCCACTCGTCGGTCATCGCCCGACGCTCACCCCAACCCGTCGCCAACAACGCAATTTCCCCCGCGACCAGCCCCGGCAATTTCGCCGCGAGCAACTCC
>CAJAFD010000254.1 GCA_903938935.1 uncultured Opitutia bacterium | reverse complement strand
GGAGTTGCTCGCGGCGAAATTGCCGGGGCTGGTCGCGGGGGAAATTGCGTTGTTGGCGACGGGTTGGGGTGAGCGTCGGGCGATGACCGACGAGTGGCTTTATCGTTCGCCGTTTGTCGATCCGTCGGGCGCGCGCTGGCTTGTCGAGCGCGGGGTGCGTGGCGTGGGTATTGATCATTATTCGATTGGAGGTAGCGGTCCGCTCAACGCCGAGACGCACACGATTTTGCTCGGGGCGGGCGTGTGGGTTGTCGAAGAACTCAAATTTCCCGAGGAAGTGTTCGCGCTGCCCGCGCCGCAGAAATTCTGGGCGCTGCCGCTCAATTGGCCGGGTTGCTCCGGCGCGTTTTGCCGGCCGGTGTTGGAAGTGGCGTAAAGGGCCGCGGGGTTGACTCAGGCCCGCGGTCTACCAAGGTATCAGTCCATGAACATCTTACCCTGTCCGATTCCGGCTCTGTACGCCGCGCTGCTCGCGTTGGCTGTTAATGTCACGACCTTTGCCCAAGATGTCCGCATCACCGGCCCGTCATGGATTGATGCCAAAGACAACCCCGATGAGTTGCCCGCGTTTAGAGATGCCCCGCGCGTCAACTTTCCCACTGAGCTGCGTCAGACGATCGACATCGGCTACGCCGTGCGCGAACTGAACCTCGACGAAAAAGGGAAAAGTCTAGGGGGCCGCCAAATTAGCTCGTTGGACGCCTATCAACGGGCGGTCGCGCAGGATGAGCGCGTGTGGTCGTTTAAACCGGGGCGCCGTGCGGGGAAGGGCGTGAACACGTCGACCGTGGTCGCATTTATTTTCAATCCCGCTTCGGCCGCGGAGAACTTGCCCAACGCGACACCCCGACTGCTTGAGGTTGCTCCGGTGGTCGTGCCTTTGCCGAAGGGCGCAAAAGGCGCCGAGAATATCCCGGACCGGGTGATTTATGCCAACGTGAGCATCGACGCCTCGGGCGCGGTCGTCGCTGTCGGCGACGCTCCGCCCGACTTGGCCAGGCCCTGTGAGATCGCGGCCAAGAACTGGCGCTTTGCTCCAGCCCGCCGCGACGGCCAGCCCGTCGCCGCGGAAGTGCGGATGCCGTTTGTGATTTCGACGCGCGCGGCGTCGGGCGGCGCCACCGGCCGACACGTGATGCCCCGCGTGACGTCCCAGCCCGCCCCGATCTACCCGTTTGCGATGCTGTCAAACGGTATGAAGGGCGAAGTGCTCGTGGATTTTGTCGTCGATCGTGAAGGTCGGGTGCGCAACGCCTTTGCTGCCCGTTCGCTCAACCCGAGTTTCGACGATGCGGCCGTCGATGCGGTGGAGCGTTGGCGGTTCGAGCCCGGCCGGATCGGAGATCGGCCGGTGAGCACCCATATGCAGGTGCCGGTGGTTTTCGAAATTGAGCGGGGCGGCAACATCGGTCGCGGCCCCCTTGATGCCAAGGGCAAGAAAGCCGATCTCGCGAAGCTGCCCGAGGAATTTCGCTACGATACGCCGCCCCGGCCTATCGGGACCGTGCGGGTGGTCTATCCTTACGAACTCCTGCGCGCCGGGAAGACCGGCGAGGCCGAAATCGGATATGTAGTCGGCGCCGACGGCCGGGTGGTTCAGATCGTCCCCAGCAAGGCGACGGACCCGGCCTTTACCCGCGCCCTCACGGCGGCGATTGAGCAATTTACCTACGAACCCGCCGTGAAGGCCGGGCGGCCCGGTCCCGCGTTGCAACGTTTCGGCCAAAAATTTGACCGCAGCGTGGAGTGGAGCTTGGTCAGTGACGCAGATATCGAATTGCTGCGCACTGAGGAGAAAAAACCGGAGTCGATTTTGAATCTGCGTGACCTCGACGGTCCGTTGGTGCCCCGGTCGCGCCGTCCGCCGGTTTTCCCCGTGTCCGCCCCGGAAGAGATGAAAAACGGCGAAGCCCTGGTCGAGTTCTTGGTGGATCAGGAGGGCCGCGCTCGGTTGCCCCGTATCGTCGAGGCAACGCACGAGGCCTTCGCCTACGCGGCCATGCAAAGCATAGCGAGCTGGCGGTTCGAATCCCCGCAACGTGGCGGACGCGACGTCATCGTGCGGGTGCGTATCCCGATGAAATTTTCCCGCGACGCCACAATGGCCGAGCTTGCTGCTAAATGATCTCCCTAAAACACGCCAAGTTGCACCGGATTGAGCTGCGAGCGCGGATGCCGTTTCGCTACGGCATCGCCACGATGACGGAGCTGCCGCACGTTATCCTCGCGCTCACGTTTGAAATCGACGGCCGCACCGCCACCGGCATCGCCGCGGATCATCTCCCGCCGAAATGGTTCACCAAAGATCCGGCGCGAGCGCCGTTGGACGAGATCGACGACATGGTCGCCGTCATCCGCGCGGCGGTGAATCACGCGCGCGGCGTCCGGGCGCCGACGGTGTTTGGTTTTTGGCGTGAGCTGTACGCCGCGCAGGTGGCTTGGGCGGAGCGCGGCAACGACGGGAAAAAAGTCCCGCCGTTGCTCGCGCATTTCGGGACGTCGCTCGTCGAGCGCGCCTTGATCGATGCGTTTGGCCGCGCGCGCGGCGTGAGTTTTGCGACCGGGCTGCGGGAAAATATCTTCGGCGTAGATCTCGGGGCCTTGCGGCCCGAGCTCGCGGGTTCGGCGCCGCGGGATTGGCTGCCGGCGCAACCGGCGGCGACGTTGATCGCGCGGCACACGGTGGGGCTCGGCGATGCGCTCGAAGACGGCGATATCACGCCCGAAGAGCGCGTGGACGATGGTTTGCCGCAAGCGCTGGATGCGTGCGTGCGTTTTTACGGCCTCCGTCATTTTAAGATCAAAATTAACGGCGAGGCGGCGCGCGACCGTGATCGGCTCACGCGCATGGCGGGAATTTTCGCGCGCGAATGCGCGGGGCGCGAGTGGGCTTTCTCGCTCGATGGCAACGAGAGCTTTCGCGAAGTCGGCGCGTTTGCCGACTACGCGCGTGGGCTGATGGCGGCGCCAGAACTGGCGGCGTTGTGGCCGCGGTTGTGGTTTATCGAGCAGCCGTGGCACCGCGACGTCGCGCTCTCGCCGGCGATCGGTGAGTTGGTGCGGGCTTGGCCGGAGCGCCCGCCGATCATCATCGACGAATCCGATGGTGAATTGAGCAGCATGCCGGCGGCGCTCGCGCTCGGTTACGCCGGGACGAGTCACAAAAACTGCAAAGGCATTTTCAAAGGCGTGGCCAACGCGTGTCGTTTGGCGCAGCGGCGTGCAGCCGGCGAGACGGGTCTGATGAGCGGCGAAGATTTGAGCAACGTCGGACCGGTGGCGCTCTTGCAGGATCTTGCGGTGCAAGCGGCGTTGGGCGTGACGAGCGTGGAGCGCAACGGCCACCATTATTTCAAAGGCCTCTCGGCGTGGCCGGCGGCGGTGCAAGCGCATGTGTTGAAGGAGCACGGCGACGTGTATTGCCTGGCGGCGAATGCAGCGGGTTGGCCGCGCGTGAACGTGGTCGGCGGCGATGTGCGCATCAGCTCGGTCACTCATGGGCCGGGCCTGGGCGCCGCGCATCCACCGCTGGAGGGTTTGGCGGTCGTGGAGGTTTGAGACGCTCGGGCGGCGCGTTGGCCTTAGTCGGGCAGCGGTGCGCGTTCGGCACCGGCAGACGCCCCAAAAAATAATCGCTGCAACCATTTAGCGAATTGACTTCAAGGGTGGCGGGATTTTGGGTGGTTTTACCCCATGAAAATCCCCCGTATGTCTTGTGTCATAACATTGTTTGGCTTTGGTTTAAGTACGATGCTGGCTTTGTTGCTGATGGGCTGTGTTTCGCTGCCGGATGAGTATCGCAAGAATCAAGCAACGAAGTTGAGTGCGCTGGAAATCCTGCCGTTGGAAACGCTGGATGTGAAGCCCGAGGTGACGTTTCAGGGACGTCCACGTTATCCGGTACTGATGCGCCGAGCGGGTATCGCCGGGGCGGCTTTGGTTGAATTTATCGTGGATGACCAGGGCAAGGTTCGAGATGCGCGGACGATCAGGGCGGCGCACGAAGATTTCGGCGATGCGGCGATGGCAGCGATCATGACCTGGAAGTTCAATCCCGGCTTCAAAAACGGGCGCGCGGTCGCGACGCGGATGCAAAAAATCATTAGGTTCGAATTAAAAGAACATTAATAAAAAAATATGAAAATCATTTTAGGACTGATGATCTGCGGTGGGTTGACCGCTACTGCTCTGGGCGCGGCGGCGGCGGCGCCCTTGGACAATTCCCTCGTCGATGGACCGGCGATGATCCAATCGTGGAAGCCCCCGGTTTACCCCGCCGCCGCGCTGCAACAAAAAGTCGGCGGACGGGCGGTCATCCGCTTCATCGTCGACGATAAAGGCGTGCTCACCACGGCGCGCATTTTCAAGGCCGCGGATGCACGCCTCGGCGAAGCGGCGTTGGCCGCGGTCAAGACGTGGACTTTTACGCCTGCCGTCGAAAACGAAAAACCCATCACGAGCTGCCTCGATGTGATTTTGCGCTTCGATCCCGCGAAGGGGCAGAAGAGCTGGCCCGCGAATCACTTCACGGACATGAGCAACCAGCCAGCGGCTTCACCTATGACGAGTGCGGAGCCCAAGCAGACGCCACCGGGCGAATACCCCGCGATTTTGGTCGAAAGAAAACTACCCGGCAGCGTGGAATTTTCCTGTCGGCTCGATGCGACCGGCCAGGTGTTGCAGCCAAAAATCCTCGCGACCTCGCATACGGATTTTTTGCTGCCGGCGCTGGCATCGTTAAAAAAATGGGAGTTTACGCCCGCGAAACAAGGCGACCTCGCAGTGCCGACCCAGCTTGTCGGCGAAGTGACGTTTGACACCATCGCGGGCAATCGCGCGGACGTGTTGGCCGCCAACGCCATCACGTCGCCGGATGGCACGGTGCCAGAATTAAAACCGCAACCGGCGTTGGTGACGGATGCGGTGTGGCCCCACGGGCTCTTGTTGCGCGGTGATGGCGGTGAAGCTGTGGTGGAATTTACAGTGCAAATGAGCGGGGCGGTGACGGACGTGAACGTGCGCTCGGCCTCGCAGCCGGAATTTGGCCGCGCGGCGTTGGCGGCGATGGAGATGTGGCGGTTTCGTCCGGCTATAACCGATGGGCGCAAAGAACCGGTCATCTTGGTGAAGAAATTTGAATTTATCGCGGTGCCTAAAGTCGCGCCGGCGGAGGCGCAGGATCCCTGGGTCGAGTTGGTGAACGAAGCGCGAGCGGATGCGCTCCGTTCGGCGGGCGGACTCGATGAAAGAATCGAGCCGTTGTATCAGGCGCCGTTGCGTTTTCCGGAGGTGCTCAAGGCGGCGGGCGGGGCGAAGGGTGAAGCGATGATCGAGTTTGTGATCGCGCGAGATGGCCGCGTGCGTTTGCCGCGGATCGTGTCCGCTTCGGCGCCAGAATTTGGTTGGGCGGCCGCTACGTCGGTCTCACAGTGGTTGTTCAATGCCCCGCGACGCGAAGGTAAACCGGTCGACGTAAAAGTGGCGATGCCGATGAGCTTCGACGTGCCGCAAAGCTGAACGGACGGCGTAGAAATCGCACTCCGGCCTTGCGCGGGAGTGCGCGGGGCTTCCTGTTTCGGCGCATGAAAGTCACGTTCACCACCAAGGAATACGCGCGCATCCTCGAACTCGCTTACCTGGGTTTGCGCGTCGCGAGCAGCGACAGCGATACGCCGGATAGTTTGCCCGAGCGTTACGCCGATGCGGCGCAGAAATTATTCGCACTCGCGACGCCCTTCGGTTGCGCGGATCTCGTGGAGGAAGTGGCGGAGGATGAGTTTCAGCCCTCGGAAAAATTGGAAAGCGGCCCCGTGCTCGAAAAACTGGCGCGCTTTACCGAGGATGCCTTTTGGCGCGAGTTGGTGGAGCGGCTGGCGGAGCGCGACCTGCGTTCGGAGCTCGGAGCGACGAAGCTCACCGAAGAGTTGAACGAGGAAGAAGAGAAACGACTCGAGGAAATCGAGGATAGTTATTGGCGCGAGTTTGAGGCCAAGGGGACGGATTTTCTGGTGTTGCTCAAGGGCGGGCGCGGCTGAGCGCGGCGGCAAAGCCAGATCGGCGGCGCGATTTTTTTAATTCCGAGTTTATCTTTCCGCATGATTAGGTTGGCTGCGGCGATGCAACCTTCGCTCCTCGTGCTCGCGGCTGGAATGGGATCGCGCTATGGCGGCCTCAAACAAATCGATCCTGTCGGGCCAGCGGGTGAGACCGTGCTCGACTACGCGGTGTTCGACGCGGTGCGCGCTGGTTTCAAGCGCGTGGTGTTTGTGATTAGGGAAGAATTTGCGGAGCTTTTTAAAACGCAGGTGGCGGCCAAATACGCTGGGCTCATCGCGGTGGATTACGTGTTTCAATCGCTCGCGGCGTTGCCGGCGGGTTTTTCGGTTCCGGCGGGTCGCGAGAAACCTTGGGGGACGGGCCACGCGGTCTGGTGCGCGCGCGCCGTGCTCGACGGAAATTTCGCGGTCATCAACGCCGATGATTTTTACGGCGCGGATTCGTTTGCGCAGCTCGGAAAATTTCTCGCCGCACCCGCGCGGGCTGCGACGGGGTATGATCCGATGTCGGGTCATCGGCCGCCGCCGCCGATTTTAGCGGAGTTTGCTATGGTGGGTTTTCGCCTCGATCGGACGCTCTCGGAGCACGGCGCGGTTTCGCGCGGAGTGTGCACGGTGCAGCAAGGTCAGCTGCGCGGCATCGTCGAGCAGACGGGCATTCTCGCGAGCGAAGTGGGCGCGGGCAAAAAATATTCGGGCGAAGAAACCGTTTCGATGAACTGCTGGGGTTTTACGCCCGCGGTGTTGGCGGGGCTCGATGTACAGTTTCGGGAATTTTTAAAAGAGAAAGGCGCGGAGCTGAAGTCGGAGTTTTATTTGCCTGCGGCGGTGGCCGGTATGGTCGCGCGCGTCGAAGCGACGGTACGGGTGCTGCCCACCACGAGTACGTGGTTCGGTGTGACGTACCGCGAAGATAAGCCGCGCGTGCAGGCGGCGATCGCGGATCTCGTGGCGCGCGGTCTTTATCCGGCGCGTTTGTTTTAAAAGCGTGGGGGAATACACGCGAGGTTGACCCGAGGCGGCGCGGCGGACTCGCTTTCTCTATTATGGCAACCGCTCCTAATCACCGCACCATGGCCGAGTATTTCATTCGCGGCCTCACTCAAGGCATGATCGACGCCGCTGAAGTCATCGCGTGGGCCGACGTCGTGATCGTCGACGCGCCGAAGACGGAAGACTGGATGCTGGAGATTTCCAGCTCGAGCCCCGAGGATCGCATGGGCGTGTTGCATCATTTGCACGCGGTACAAGGCGAGCTCGACGAGGCCGCCGTCGTGGCGATGTTGGCGGCGAAAAAATAACGAACCCGCGCTGGCGGCGTTGCCCATGAAATTTTCCCGGCCTGAAGCTGATGTGTTTTTGCCCAACGGCGGTGATGCGGCGCAGGCGCTCGCACGAACCACGCACTTGTGCGTGATCGCTCACCAAGACGACATCGAGATCAACGCCTATCCGGCGGTAGCGGATTGTCTGGGGCGGAGCGATCGGTTTTTCACCGGCGTGGTCATGACCAACGGCGCGGGCTCAGCGCGCACGGGAAAGTTTGCGCACGTGACCGACGCCGAAATGCAGCTCATCCGCCGCGAAGAGCAGCGGACGGCGGCCTCGCTCGGCGCGTACAATCTTCAGTTGCAGCTCGCGCATCCGAGTGCGGATGTGAAAAAAGCCGGTCACGCGGGCGTCGCGGCCGATCTCGCCGCGATCTTTGGTGGCTGTCGGCCGCAGGTGGTTTATCTGCACCAGCCGGCAGATAAGCACGACACGCACGTCGCGTGTTTCCTGCGCTGCATCGAAGCGTTGCGCGCGTTGCCCCGAGATCAACGTCCGGCGCGCGTGCTCGGCGTCGAAGGCTGGCGCGATCTCGATTGGCTCGCGGACCACGAGAAGGTGGCGATGGACGCCAGCGCGAATCCCGAGTTGGCGGCGAAACTGGTCGGCGTGTTTGAGTCGCAGATAGCCGGCGGCAAACGCTACGATCTCGCTGCGATGGGTCGTCGGTTGGCGAATGCCACATTTTTCAATTCGCACGCGACCGATCAGACGAACGCGATCTCGCTGGCGATGGATCTCACGCCGCTCGTGGCGGATGATACGCTGAGTGTGCGCGATTTCACGCTGGGACACATCGAGCGTTTGCGCGCCGATGTCGCGGCGCGACTGGCGGCGATGGGCGGTTGAAGCAAGGTTGAGGGTTTAAACGCGCTGGGTTTCGGTTTGGAGAAAACGGTAATCGGGGTTAGCTGCTTATAATTTTATAATCGTTCATAACATCCGCCGCGTCTCGGCGTCATTCGTTTCCGCAACCATGAATTTCAACCTGCGTTTTTTAGTCTGCTGCGGAATACTGGGGTGGTGCGTCTTGGCGCATGCCGCCGAAGCGCCGCGCACCGTCGTACTTCGCCCTGAAGGGCTCGTCGTTTCGAAGGCACGTTTGGCCGCGGGCGATGAGCGACTCGCACCAGCTTTGGCCTTGTTGTGCGCCGAGGCGGATCGCCTCCTCAAACTCCAACCGGCTTCGGTCATGGATAAAACCCGGACGGCGGCGAGCGGCGATAAACATGATTATTTTAGCTTCGCGCCGTATTGGTGGCCGGATCCAAAAAAATCCGATGGCTTGCCCTACATCCGCGACGACGGCCGCGTGAATCCGGACAGCAAACGCGGCACCGATTCCGGCGCGTTCAGCCGTACGTGTAACGCCGTCGAAACTCTCGGGCTCGCGTATTGGTTTACGCGCGACGAACGCTACGCCGAAAAAGCGGCTACGCTCACGCGTACTTGGTTTTTGGATACTGCCACGCGCATGAATCCTTCGCTGGAATACGCCCAAGCCATTCCCGGTATAAATCACGGCCGCGGCATCGGCATTCTCGAAGCGCGTCATCTGAGCAATCTTGTCGACGGGCTCGCCCTCATCGCGGGCTCGCCGGCTTGGTCCACCGCAGACGCCACCGCGATGACAGGCTGGCTCACGACTTACTACGAATGGGTCACCACGAGCAAAAACGGCCGCGAAGAAGCGGCCGCGGAAAACAACCACGGTTCTTGGTACGATGTTCAAGTCGTCGCGCTCGCCCTCCATCTCGGCCGCGTCGCCGACGCCAAAAAAATCGTCGCTCAAGCCACGACGAAACGCATCCAACGCCAGATCGAGCCCGATGGCCGCCAACCGCTCGAACTCGCGCGCACCAAGTCGCTCGATTACTCCTGTTTTAATCTCGAAGCGCTCGTTCGCCTCGCGCGCCTCGGCGAATCCGTTGACGTGGACCTCTGGAAATTCTCCACCGCCGACGGGCGCAACCTTCGCGCCGCGCTCTGTCACGTCGCGCCTTACGCTGACCCCGCAAAAAAATGGCCAAAGGAAGACATCAAAGCCACCGATCGCGCGCGGATCTTGCCGCTCCTCGTCGAAGCCTTGCGCGGTAACGAAGACCCCGCTTTTCGCGAATTGTTGGCCAAGCACCTTGGCTCGGCGGCTTCCGGTGAATATTGGCGTTTCAGCGTCGCGAAAAATCCTTAAGGGCAACAAATGCCAAGAGGGGCTTTCCCTAAGCGTTAATCAGCGTCCGTTTAGAGTCATAACCGCGCGCACGAAGCCAGGCAGCATCGATCTTTAGGTTGACGCAAATAATTGTCTTTGTAGTGATGGATGGCGTGAAACGTAATCACCCGTCCGGTTTCCACTTAGTTTTCATTTTAGTTTTCGTGTTGGCGGGTTTGTCGCCGGCGGTGGCGCAACAGGTGCAGACTCCTCCGGATCAACGGGTACTCGTGGGAACCGCGCGCCCGCGCGTCGCGTTAGTTTTATCCGGTGGCGGGGCGC
>CAJAFD010000253.1 GCA_903938935.1 uncultured Opitutia bacterium | reverse complement strand
GATTCAAGGCGAAGGCGGCATCAACGTCTGCACCTCCGAATTTCTCCGCGGCCTGCGCGCGCTTTGCGATCAGCACAATCTGCTGCTCCTCCTCGACGAGGTGCAAAGCGGCATCGGCCGCACCGGACATTTTTTCGCCTTTGAACACGCGGGCGTCACACCCGACGCTATCGGCATGGCCAAGGGCCTCGGCGGCGGTTTCCCCATCGGCGCCATTTGGGTCCGCGACCGCCACGCCGAACTGTTTAAACCCGGCAACCACGGTACAACCTTCGGCGGCACGCCCCTCGCCTGCGCGGCTGCGCTCGCCGTTCTCGACGTGATCGAGTCCGACGACCTCTTGACCACCGTGCGCACGCACAGCGAACCGTGGCACGCCGCACTCCGCCAACTCGTCGCCGATTTCCCCGCGCGTCTCACCGCTTTCCGCGGCCAAGGTTATCTCGTCGGCCTCCAACTGAGCTCCGATCCCGCGCCCACCGTCGCCGCGCTCCGCGAACACGGCCTGCTCGCGCCCATGGCCGGCGGGAACGTCATCCGCCTCCTCCCGCCACTCACCGCTACGGCCGACGAACTTGCGGCCGCCGTGAAAATCTTGCGCGAGGTCTTCAGCGCGGGCGCCTGAGGCGCGGGCGAGGATTGCAAGTTTCAGCGGCGGCGTTTCGCTTAAGCCGTGAACCGCTGGCTCGCCCTCACTCTCTTTATCGGCATCGCCTTCGCGGCGTCGGCCATCGGTGCGTTGACGACGACTTCGAGCGTCACCACGTGGTATCCCACGATAGCAAAGCCGTCGTGGAATCCGCCGAACTGGGTCTTCGCGCCCGTGTGGTCGATGCTTTATTTATTCATGGCGATCGCCGCGTGGCGCGTGTGGTTGCGTCGCGCTGAATCGGGCGCGGGCTCCACGATCGTACTCTGGTTTGCGCAACTTTTTCTCAATGTCGTCTGGTCACTGTTGTTCTTCGGCGCGCACAATCCCGGCGCTGCGCTCGTGGAAATCGTCGTGTTCTGGGGCCTGCTTTGCGCGCTGCAATTACGTCTCATCCGCCTCGACCGCGTGGCCGCGCTGCTTTGGGCGCCGTACCTCGGCTGGGTTACTTTCGCCACGTGGCTCAACTTCACGATTTGGCGCCTCAACTGATTCAAGTCTAAGCGCGTCTTTTATTTCATGAAATTCGAACACTTCGCCCTGAACGTTCCCGATCCCCGCGCCATGGCCGCTTGGTACGTCAGCCACGCTGGCTTTCACATCGCGCGCCGCCGCGAAGACGCGCCGTTCACGCACTTTCTCGCCGATGACACCGGCCGTGTGACGATTGAAATCTATCACAACCCCAGCGCCACGATTCCCGATTACGCTGCCGCGCATCCGCTGTGTTTTCATTTCGCGCTCTACACGACCGACGCCCGCGCCGACCGCGCGCGTCTCGAAGCCGCCGGCGCGAAGCTCTTCCTCGAAGAACCGCAGCCCGATGGCTCCCTGCTCATCATGCTGCGGGACCCGTGGGGCATTCCGCTCCAGCTGTGCCAACGTGCGAAACCGTTTCCAGGTTTCTGATCGTCGCAAAGCGCGTGGGGCGCGAGCGCCCCGCTCAAAACGCGGCTTAGACCTTGCCAGCCTCTTCGTTGCTTACGGCCTTGAAACTCGGGCGACCGTAACGCGTGGTCGGAGGCACGCCGACGGGATTGTGGCGAAATTCGTCCACGCCGCGGCAGAGATAGGTTTTGAAATTCGGGTTCACCGCGAGGTCGTTTTTAACGTTGGTGCCCGAGTAGCGGACGGTGAGGCCGGCGCGGCGGCGGTCGCTCGGGTTGGCGGGCGAGCCGTGAATAGCGCGGTCGTCGTGCAGCGAACATTCGCCCGCTTTGAGACGGAACTGGATGGCGTTGTCGGCGCTGAAATCGGAACCGTCGGCGAGCTCGAGCGTGAGCACGGAAGACGTCGTGAGTGATTTCTTGTGCTTGATGATGCCGCCGCGGTGCGAGCCAGGGAGTAGTTTCATGCCGCCGTTGACTTCATCGACGTCGTCAAACGCGAGCCAGACGGTGACTGAATTGTGGGGCGTCATCGGCCAGTAATACGCGTCCTGATGCCAGCCCACGGTGGAATTCGTGTGCGGCTCTTTGATGAAAAAGCTGCTCGCCCACATGTAGAAATTTTTTCCGAGGATGCCTTCGACGAGATCGAGGATGCGCGGGTGCATCGCGATTTCGTAGAGGTAGGTGCTGGCTTCGTGCCATTCACGGATGTCTTTCGATGTCTCGCCGGGCTCGAGCAGCGCGAGAATGTTGGGCAACTCGGCGTTGATGCGGTCCATCTCCGCGCGGGAGAAAATCGGCGGCAAGCCAAGGAGGTAGCCGTTGTCGGCGTAAAATTTCTGTTGTTCGGGCGTGAGGCGATAAGAAGGCGTGCTCATGGGTAAAAGGGGTGACGAGATGAGCACGAGCTAGCGCGCCGGATGCGCCGAGTGCACGCATTTTTCCACTGAAAAATCAAAGCCCGTCGGATCCAAAGGCTTCGGCGGGCAAAGCGAAAACCGGCGAAATGTCCGGCGCGTCGACTCAGGCGTAACTGCCAGCCTGGCCGATACCGAGGGCGGCGCGGCGACGTTTGCGCTCAACCGCAGCCGTGCGGGCGTAGCCGGTGCGACGGTGTTCCGCGAGCGGATCCGCGGGGAGTTTGTTGGCCTTGCGCCAAGCGGCGAGCGCGGGCGAGACGTCGGTGAAGAACGCTTTTTTCAAGACGAGTTCGGAGTCGACGACGTTGTTGGCAGCCTGGGCCCGGCGGAGGGCGACGTGATCGACGAGGGCCGCCTTGGCGTAGAGTTCCTGCGCCATGACCACAGTCTGGATCGTCGCTTCGATCTTGGGTTTTTCGTTGTGCGACTGGTCGATCATGTAGGCGATCTTCGGCTGGCGCCCGCGCTCGGCGGCGAAGGTGTGAATCTCGTGGAAAATGCGGAAAACTTGATACGGATCGATGGAACCGAGCGTGAGATCGTCGTCGGCATAGCGGCGGTCGTTGAAATGGAAACCGCCGAGCATATCTTCATCGAGGAGCCAGGCGACGATCTGCTCGATGTTTTGCGCGACGTAATGGTGGCCGGTATCGACGAGCACCTTGGCGCGCGGGCCGGCTTTTTTGGCGAGAATGTAGGCCATGCCCCAATCGGCGATGTCGGTCGCGTAGAAGGCCGGCTCGAAAGGTTTATATTCCACAAGCATCGTCTGCTTCGGGCCGATGCTCTTGTGCAGCTCTTTGAGGCTCTGCTCGAAAAACGCCTTGCGGGCGCGGATGTTGTCTTGGCCGGGATAGCTCGTGCCTTCGGCAAACCAGAGCGAAAGGTACTCGCTGCCCACAGCCTGCATGATCTTCACCGAGTCGACGCAATGCGCGACAGCCCGCGCGCGGATCGCGGCGTCGTTATTGGCGAACGCGCCCCATTTGTAGCACTGGTCTTGGAAAAGGTTCGGGTTGATGGAGCCAATTTTCACGCCGTGTTTGCGCGCGAGTTTGACGACGGCCTTCGGATCTTCGCCGGCCTTGAAATCCCAGAGCACGTGCGCCGCCACGGTCGGGCAGCAACCCGTGAGCGCGTGCACGTGACCGGCATCGGCGAGCTTGTCGTTCATGTCGATCGCGGCGGCGTCTTGGAAAAATTTTCCGAAGCGCGTACCCGTATCGGCGAAGCCCCAGGAGGGCGTCTCAATCTTGAACGTGGAAAGCGCCTCGACGGCGCGACGAAGAAGTTGGGGAGACATCGGGAAAATCTCAGAGCCTGCCGCAGCGTTGTCAGGCGAAAAGCTGGTGAACATTCCCGATCTTAACCGAACCGTCAGCGGCGCGCGGCGGCCATTTCACGGGCGATGGCGAGATTCTCGAGTAAACCGCGGTCGCCCGGATTCAGCCGCAAGGCCGCTTCGTAGGCAGCGATGGCTTCGCGAGCACGACCGGAGACGAGCAGCACATTGCCGAG
>CAJAFD010000252.1 GCA_903938935.1 uncultured Opitutia bacterium | reverse complement strand
TTCGCGCGATTGTGGCTCTCGCTGGCCGACATCACGAGGTTCACCTCATCGGCTCGGGCGGCGATGGCCCGCTCCATGCCGCGGACGTTGGGCACCAAAGCCGCATAGATCACCCCGGGCAGACGGGTGATCCCGTGGAACACCGCCTCGGCGTCGGCCAGTTGCGGGACTGCGCGGGGCGAAACAAAAGAGCTGACTTCGATTTTCCTGAGCCCGCTCGCGGCGAGCCGATCGACGCATTTTATTTTTTCTTCGGTGGGCACGAAGCCGGCCTCGCTTTGCAAGCCGTCGCGCAGCGCGACTTCCTGTACGTGAATCAATCTTCCCTGGCCGCACCACGGACTCATGCGATGACTCCCTCGGCCTTGAGTTGTGCCTGTTGTTCATCCGTGAAGCCGAGGCCTTGAAGAATACCCTGAGTGTGCTCGCCGAGCACGGGTGCCGGTGAGCGGATTGCGCCCGGGGTGGAGAGGAGCTTCGGCACAATACCCGGCACCTCGACGTCGAAGCCCTGGCGCGTGCTTTGTTTGAGAATCATATCGCGCGCCCGATAATGCGGGTCCTCCGCGATGTCTGCGATGTCGTAGATTCTTCCGGCCGGCACACTGGCGGCACCCATCTGCGCGAGGACTTCGGCGACGGTGTGGCGCTCCGTCCAATCGCCGATCGCCTGGTCGAGTTCGGCGGCCACTTTTACGCGGCCTTGATTGCAAGCGAGGTCCGGACGACGGCCGAGATCATCGCGGCCAATCACGGTCATCAGGCGAGTGAAAATCGCATCGCCGTTGCCGGCGATGAGCACCACGCCATCCGTGCAGCGATAGGCGTTAGAGGGGGCGATTCCGGGTAAGGCGCTTCCGGCAGGTGCACGCACCACTCCGCGCGCACTGTATTCGGGCAGCATACTTTCCATCGTGTTAAAAACCGACTCGTGTAAGGCCACGTCGATAACTTGGCCTGTGCCCCCGTTGACCTTGCGGTGGTGCAAAGCCATCAGCACGCCGATGGTGCCGTGCAATGCAGCCAGCGTATCCCCAATGGATATGCCGCAGCGCACCGGAATATTTCCCGGTTGGCCGGTGAGGTGGCGTAGGCCACCCATGGCTTCCCCGATAGCACCGAAGCTCGGAAAATCGCGATAAGGCCCCGTTTGCCCATAACCGGAAATCCGCAGCATGATCAGGCCGGGGTTGATGGCTTGAAGCACATCCCAACCCAGCCCCCATTTCTCCATCGTGCCGGGCCGAAAGTTTTCAATCAGCACATCGCACTCGCCGATCAGCCGCCGAGCGATCTCTTGGCCTTGGGCGGTCCGCACGTCGAGGGCGAGCGATTGCTTGTTGCGCGACTGCACCTGCCACCAGAGCGATGTGCCGCCTTCAAGGAGCCGCCATTGCCGAAGCGGATCGCCGTTTATGGGCGGCTCTATTTTGATCACCTCAGCCCCGAATTCGCCTAAAGTTTTGCCCACGAAAGGACCCGCAATCAATTGCCCCATTTCCACTACTCGGACACCTGCGAGAGCCTGAGTCTGAAGCGGCGCGGGAGACTGGGACGACGGGGGGAACGGGGGGACCTCAGTGTTGATCGGGTGATTCAAAGCAGGGAAAATTGAAAAAGGATCGTGGGATGGCCGGAGTTTTGGAGTCCGAGTTCGGCCACGACGCATTGAGACGCAGGCAACGCGTTTCTGGGTTATCGTCTCCAAGAAAAAAGTGGCGCTGGATGCGCAGAAGCCCTTTCGGTCAATCGGGTCAGGCAAGCCACCCTCAGCTCATAACCTTTGCGGAACGCACGGATCCGATTACCGATGACTGTATAAACCACGAGGCCGTGACTTCGCAGAGCCTAGCCCTCCAGCGTCCTCATTTATAGGGCAATGATTATTTGCGGAGGCGCGCTCAGGTGCAAACAAGGCCTTGCTCGTTCTGGCCCACGCGGAAAACCTCATTTCAGTTTTTCCAGCCACCCTTCCCCGATGCGCTTACTCCTCCGCTCCGCCCTGCTCGTATTCCTCGCCCTCACCGCCGCGCGCGCCGCCGACTCCACGACGCCGCGCCTCGAGCTCCGCGCAGGTGACCGCGTCGTCTTCCTCGGTGACACCCTCATCGAGCGCGAACAATACCACGGCTGGATCGAGCTCATGCTCACCGCCCGCGCCGCCGATCGCAACGTCACCTTCCGCAACCTCGGCTGGAGCGCCGACACGCCCACCGGCACCTCCCGCACCGGCCTCAGCCTCCTGCAAGCCGGGCGCGAGCCCGCTGATGAGGGTTGGACCCAGCTCCAGCAACAGATCACCGACGCCCGCCCCACCGTCATCTTCGTCGGCTACGGCATGGCCAACTCCTTCGACGGCCCCGCCGGCGAGCAGAAATTCGCCGCCGATTACAACCGCCTCCTCGACACCCTTGCTAAACTCGCCCCGACGGCGCGTCTCGTCCTGCTCAGCCCCGCGCCCCATTTAACGCTCAGCGCCGCTCAAGCCACCGCCGCCGCGCACAACGCCGCCCTCGCGCGCCTCTCCGCCACTCTCGGCGAAATCGCCGCCGCGCGCCGTCTGCCGTTCTTCTCGCTCTTCGACGCGCTCGCCACACCCATGGCCGCCGCCCCCGCGCTCACGGACAACGGCATCCATCTCAACGCCGCCGGCTACCGCGCCGCCGCCTTCGCGCTCGAGGATTTTCTCTTCGGCGCCGAGCGCGCCGCAGGTCCCGCCAGCGCGTGGCGCACCAGCGCCGGCACCGAGCCGCTCCGCCAAGCCATTCTGCGCAAAAACGAGTGGTTCTTCCACCGCTCCCGCCCCGCCAACATGGCCTACATTTTCGGCTTCCGCAAAAAAGAGCAGGGCCAAAACGCCGTCGAGGTCCTGAAATTCGACGCCTTCATCGCCGCTGAAGAAGCCCGCATCGCCCGCCTGCGCACTTTTGATCCCGCGGCGGCCACTGCTGTACCAGAAATTCCCCTACGCGTCGGTAACCTCATCGCTAAATCCACGCCGCAGCCGATCCCGACCTTCACCGTCGACGCCGCCCTCGAAGTCACGCTCTGGGCTGAAAATCCTCTCCTCAACAAACCGATCCACATGAACTTCGACCCGTCCGGCCGGCTCTGGGTCGCCAGCTCCGAAGTTTATCCGCAGATCGAGCCCGGCCAGGCCGCTACCGACAAGGTCATCATCCTCGAAGACACCACCGGCGCCGGCCGCGCCGACAAAGCCACCGTCTTTGCCGACGATCTTCTCATCCCCACCGGCGTCGCCCCCGGCGATGGCGGCGTGTACGTCGCGCAGAGCACCGAGCTCCTCCACCTCCGCGACACCGATGGCGACGGCAAGGCCGACCAGCGCCGCGTCGTCCTCAGCGGCTTCGGCACCGAGGATACCCACCACAACGTCCACAGCCCACGCTGGGGCCCCGACGGCCGCATGTATTTCGCCCAATCCGTCTACACCCGTACCCACACCGAGACACCCAACGGCGTCGTGCGCCTCGCCGCTGGCGGCGTCTTCCGCTTCGACCCGCGCGACCAACAACTCGAGATTCGCTACCGCGGCTGGGTCAACGCCTGGGGCCACCAGTTCGATCCCTACGGCCAACCCTTCGTCACCGACGGCGCCGGTTTCCAAGGTATCAGCTGGGCGATTCCCGGCGCCACGTACTTCACGCTCGCTCCCGCCCGCCGCCAACTCACGAGCATCAGCCCGGGCAACTACCCGAAATTCTCCGGCCTCGAGATTATCCACAGCACCCACTTCCCCGCCGATTGGCAGGGCGACTTCATCACCGCCGATTTCCGCGCCCACCGCGTCGTGCGCTTCAAAGCCACTGACCAAGGCTCCGCCTACGTCACCCGCGAGATGCCCGACCTGATGCGCTCCACCGATGCCAGTTTCCGCCCGCTCGACGCCAAGCTCGGGCCTGACGGCGCGCTTTACCTCGCCGATTGGAGTAACCCGATCATCCAGCACGGCGAAGTCGATTTCCGCGACACCCGCCGCGACAAAACCCACGGCCGCATCTGGCGCATCGCGGCCAAGGGCCGCGCGCCCCTCCCGCGCCGCGACTTCACGAAACTCGAAAACACCGTCCTCCTCGACGCCCTCCTCTCGCCCAACAGCTACGACAACGCCCAGGCCAAGCGCGTCCTCACCGAGCGCGGCGCCGCCCGCGTCTCCACCGATCTCGCCGCGTGGACCGCTCGCCAGACCGAGCCCCGTGCCCGCTTCGAAGCCCTCTGGATGCACGAGGCCCTCAACCTCCCCTCGCCCGCTCTCCTCGCCGAGCAACTCACCGCCAAAGACGCCAACCTCCGCGCCGCCGCCATCCGCGCGCTGCCCGTCGCCGACTCCCTCGCGCCACTCACCCAGCTCATCGCCGACGAAAATCCCCGCGTGCGCCTCGCCGCCGTCCGCGCCCTCGGTAAGCTCGGCACCGCCCGCGCCGCCGAGCTCGCCCTCTCCGTCCTAGCTCATCCGATGGACCCGTTCCTCGACCACGCGCTGTGGCTCACACTGAACGAACTCGCCACGCCTTGGCTCGCCGCCGTGCGCGATGGCTCGTGGAGTTTCCAAAACCGCGAAGCCCAACTCGCCTTCGGCCTCAAAGCCGTCGAGCCCGCCCTCGCCGGCGACGTCCTCGCCCAACTCCTCTCGACCCGACCGCTCCCCAGCGACGGCTCCGGCCCGTGGATCGAGTTGATCGCCTCCGCCGGCAGCCCGCGCGAGCAACGCCTCCTCTTCGACGCGGT
>CAJAFD010000251.1 GCA_903938935.1 uncultured Opitutia bacterium | reverse complement strand
TATGAGCAACGTTCGCATCGGTATCGTCGGCATGGGCAACATGGGCACCGCCCACGCCAACAGCATCCTCGCCGGCAAAATTCCACGCCTCACTCTCGCCGCCATCGCTGAACCCGACGCCACTCGGCGCGCGAAGTTCACGCAGGTCGCGACCTTCGCCACCGCCGAGGAGATGATCGATTCTGGTCTCATCGACGCCATCATCATCGCCACGCCACATTACCAGCACACCTCGCTCGGCATCTACGCCCTCAAGGCCGGTTTGCACGTCATGGTCGAGAAGCCGGTCTCGGTCCACAAAGCCGACGGCGAACGCCTCCTCGCCGCGCATAAAAATAAAAAACAGATCTTCGCGGCGATGTTCAACCAGCGCACCGACCCGTATTACCAAAAAATCCGCAACCTCATCCGCTCCGGCGAACTCGGCCAAATCCGCCGCGTGAATTGGATCATCACCAACTGGTTTCGCACCGAGGCCTACTACGCCTCCGGCGGCTGGCGCGCCACCTGGGCCGGCGAAGGCGGCGGTGTCCTTCTCAACCAGTGCCCGCATAACCTCGATCTTTTCCAATGGATTTTCGGCATGCCCGTGCGCATCCGCGCCCATTGCGGTTTCGGTAAATACCACAAAATCGAGGTCGAAGACGACGTCACCGCGTACATGGAATTCGCCAACGGCGCCACGGGCGTGTTCATCACCTCGACCGGCGAAGCCCCCGGCACCAACCGCCTCGAAATCACCGGCGAACGCGGCAAAGTCGTTTACGAAAACGACAAGATCACCTTCACGCGCAACGAGACGCCGATGTCGGAATTCTCGCGCAAGACCACCGCTGGTTTCGCGCAGCCCGACACTTGGGACGTCGCCATCAGCGCCCCCAACCACGGCGGCCAGCACAACGAAATCCTCCAGAACTTCACCGCCGCCATTCTCGACGGCGCCACCCTGCTCTCTCCTGCGGCCGAGGGCATTCACTCCATCGAACTCGCCAACGCGATGCTCCTCTCCGCCTGGACCGATGAAACGATCTCGCTCCCGCTCAACGGCGCACGCTACGCGAAATTGCTCAACCAAAAGGCCGCCGCCTCCGCCCGCCGTAAACCTAAGAAGGTCGTCGCCTCCGCCCCCGCCGCCGATTTTTCCAAATCGTTCGCGCGTTAATCAGTCCTCGTTCCGCGCTGCGCCGCGACCGCATAAATCGCGGGCCGGCGCACACCGTTTCTTTTCGACGCAGCTCGACGAACGGACCGTCAGCGTAAATGTGTGTCTGCCCTACCGCGGAATCCGCGGCTAATCTTTCTCCCATGCAAATCGGCCTCTGCCTCGACCCCGCCACGCTCGCCACCCTGCCCGCTCCGCATGGTTTCGATTTCATCGAGGGCCACGTACAAGAGTTTCTCCTGCCGTTTGCCGACGATGCCGCCTTCGCCGGACACGCCGCCGCGCTCCGCGCGAGTCCGCTGGCGATGCCCGCCGCAAACTGCTTGTTGCCTGCGCGCCTGAAAATCGTCGGCCCCGCCGTCGATACCGCCGCGCTCACGCAGTACGCCGAGACGATTTTTCGCCGCGCCCGCCAAGTCGGCATGACGATCATGGTCGTGGGCAGTGCCGGTGCCCGCATGATTCCCGAGGGCTGGTCCACCGCGCGCGCGTTCGAGCAATACGTCGAGACGCTCCGCCTCTTCGCCCCGCTCGCTCAAGCTCAGGGCGTCACGCTGGTCGTCGAACCGCTCAACCGCGGCGAGTGCAACCTCGTCAACACGATCATCGAAGGCGCCGAGGCTGTCGCCCGCGCGAATCACCCGGCAGTGAAAATGCTCGTCGATATTTTCCACATGCTGCGCAACGGCGAATCGGCCGATGACATTCTCCGCGTCGGACCCGTGCACCACGTGCATCTCGCCGAAAACAAAGACCGCGCTGCGCCCGGCGTGAACGGCGAAGATTTCCGCCCGTTCCTGCGCGCGTTGAAAAAAATCGGCTACCACGACCGTTTTACGATCGAGTGTTTCTGGAAAACGGGCCCGGCACCTGAGGCGGCCGCCGCCGTCGCGGCGCTCCGCGCCCAGCTCGCCGACGTCGGTTATTAAACCGCGCTCAAGCACGCGCACTCACGCGCGCGCAGTCGAGCCTGCGCAAACGCGCGACGGCGCGCGTCAGGCCAAAATCCCCTTCACGACTTTGCCGTGCACGTCGGTGAGGCGGTAGTCGCGGCCCTCGAAGCGATAAGTGAGGCGTTCGTGATTGAAGCCGAGTTGGTTCATGAGCGTCGCTTGTAAATCGTGCACGTGCACGGGATCGCGCGTGATGTTGAAGCCGAGTTCGTCCGTCTCGCCGTAGGACATGCCGCCTTTGATGCCGCCGCCGGCGAGCACCATGGTGTAGCAATCTGGATAATGATCGCGGCCGAGAATTTCGCCGGTCGCCGTGCGGCCTTCGCGGAAGGGCGTGCGACCAAATTCGCCACCAAGCACGATCAGCGTATCTTCCAACAGGCCGCGTTGGCGAAGGTCATTGATGAGCGCAGCGACGGGTTGATCCATCGTGCCGCACTTTTTGGTGAGGCCGCCGCGAATATCTTCTTTTTCGCTCGTGCCGTGGAAATCCCAACCCCAGTCGAAGAGTTGCACAAAGCGCACGCCTTGCTCGACTAGACGCCGCGCAAGGAGGCAGTTATTCGCAAAACTCGAATCGCCCGGCTGCGCGCCGTAAGCAGCAATCGTCGCCGGCGACTCACGCGAGATATCCATCACCTCGGGCACCGACATCTGCATGCGGTACGCGAGTTCGTATTGGGCGATGCGCGTGCGCGTTTCGGGGTGGCCGAGTTCGCTGGCTTGGAGTTCGTTGAG
>CAJAFD010000250.1 GCA_903938935.1 uncultured Opitutia bacterium | reverse complement strand
TGGGCGGTCATGAGTTTATCGGCGAGCAGGGCTTCGCAGGCGGTGACGAATTCGCGATCGGGCGAGGTATCGTAGCGGTCGTAGGGCGGAGTGAACTGGGGGTAAGGATTTTTGGCGTTGAGGCGTATGAAATAAATGGGACCGAAGGTTTCGTCGGGGTAAATCTCGCGCACGGCGCGACCGATGCCTGTGCCGTCGTTGGGCGTGGGTGGTTTTCCGTAAAAGGCGAGGGCGAGCAGTCGGCCGTTGGGAGCGATGTAAAAGCCCATGCGTTGATGAGCGATGGTCGACGAGCCGTCGGGCAAGAGGAAGGCCGGGAAGATTGTGCGGGGCGCATCCCAGGTGCGTCCGTCGATCGAGGTGGTGAGGGACGTGTTGGTGGGCGCTTCGTGTTCGTTGCGCGGGGCGCTGAGGTACTCGAGGTAGAATTTGCCGTGGGCCCAAGCGAGCATCGGTTGGTGTAGGTAGGTGTCGGGCAAATGATCGCGATGCTCGGATGCGGTGCGGTTGGCTCGAACGACTTGAAAATTTTGCACGCCGATGGCTGGGCGGAGTGCACCATCCGCGTCGCTGGTTGCGACGGTGGTGCCGACGTAGCGCAAGGGTGCGGTTGTTGTGTCGGGCGATGTTGCTGCGATGCAAAGATTCGCGCCCAGGGATATTAAGATCGAATTAAAGGTGAGGCGCATAGCGGGCGAGTTGGGGTTTTAAGTAGTCTATGAGCAAGTAATCCCAGAGCGCTTTCGGGCATTGGGGGCGTACGATGTAGTATGATTCAGGAAGTAACCGAGTTGAATCGAGTAGAATTATTTCTCGCCGTAGTTCAGCTTGTGAAGCTTGTCTATGCGATATCGCTTACGGGATCTCTCTTTTGTAATTAACATCGCATCTATGGCTCCATTGAAAAACGACGATTGGTTTCTGGGGTGTTGGTGTGCTGTTTTATTTATGATCGGGGCAGTGTGCGCCGAGGTCGGCGCGACTGAGTCGCTGATAAATTTTGCTCCCTTGGATCGAGCGGTTGCGCGATTTAACGCGATGGAGAATGAGCCCGTGATCAATTTGGTTTCCAACGCGGAGGCGGGGGCTTGGTTACGGACTGCGATCCCGTTGTTTGAGTGTCCGGATGCTGCGGTGGAAGAAATTTACTATTTTCGATGGTGGGCTTTTCGGAAGCATCTGCGACGCGGTCCAGACACCGGGGAGCGCTATGTATTCACAGAGTTTATCACGAGGCCTAAACCCGTGAGCAGTGGCTTAGGTCACCATCTCGCGGAAGGTCGTTGGTTAAGGGATTCGAAATATCTGGACGACACGGTGCTCTATTGGATGCGCGGTGGTCCGGCTGGTCGTAGCCAGACTCATTTGCATAAATATAGTCAGTGGCTCGCTCATGCCGTTTATGCTCGGTCGTGCGTCACAGGGGATGAGTGTTTTGCCGTCGGATTGCTGGATGATTTGGTCGCCGATTACCAAAATTGGACGCAAGAAAAACAGCGCCCGGACGGACTTTTTTGGCAATACGATGTCTGGGATGCGATGGAGGAGTCCATCAGTGGATCGCGTACTAAGAAAAATATCCGCCCAACCATTAACAGTTATATGTTTGGTAACGCCCAGGCGATTGCGGCCATCGCGCGTTGGGCCGGGCGGAACGATTTAGCGACTGAGTTTACGGAGAAAGCGGAGCGTTTGCAAAAGCTCACGTTGGCGACGTTGTGGGACGCCAAAGCGCAATTTTTTAAGGTGCGCTACGAAGACGGTTCTTTCAGCGATGCCCGCGAGGCGATCGGCTTTATCCCTTGGTATTTTGGGCTCCCTCGGCCGCAGAAAGGGTACGAAGCGGCTTGGGCTCAGCTGATCGATCCGCAGGGGTTTCACGGGGCGATGGGGCTGACCACAGCCGAGCGACGTCACGCGGGTTTTCGTACACATGGGACGGGTAAATGTGAGTGGGATGGTCCGGTGTGGCCGTTTGCGACGTCACAAACTCTCGTCGCTTTGGGGAATGTCTTGCGCGATTACCCGACGGACGTGATCGCGCGGCGCGATTATTTCGAAGCGTTTCAAACCTACGTCCGCTCCCACCGCTACGATGGCTTACCCTACATCGGAGAATATCATGACGAGACGACCGGAGCTTGGCTCAAGGGCCGGGACGAGAGAAGCCGGTACTACAATCACTCCACGTTTGCCGATTTGGTGATCACGGGCGTGGTGGGTCTGCGGCCGCGTTCCGATGATTGGGTCGAAGTCCATCCGCTGCTGCCTGAGGGGCAATGGAACTGGTTTAAGTTGGATCGCGTGAGGTATCATGGACGCGAGTTGACTATCCTCTGGGACGCCGATGGAAAACATTTTGGTCGAGGCGTAGGATTGCAGGTTTTGGCTGACGGGAAATTGATCGCCCGCGCCGATCGACTGGGCCTGATTAAGGGCCAATTGCCATGATTTTCATTCGCCGCAGCGTGCTCTGTTTAGTTTTGGGCTTGGGGGCCACCTGGGCGAAGCAAGTGCCTTCGCCCGTAAATTTCGGGGCAGACGGAAACCTCGTGTATGCTTTGACTGAGCGGGGGGATCGCGTGCCGGATTTTTCTGGCGCCGGTTATGCGGGAGGGGGCGTGGCGTGGCCGCACGTACCGGTGCGGGTGGCGGTTGGGCCGGTGTCGGGGGATGCGGAGCGATGGGTGCAAGCGGCGATAGATTATGTCTCCAGTTTGCCGGCGGATGCGCGTGGATTTCGCGGTGCTGTTCAAATTGCGGCGGGTCGTTACACGATTGCCGGCCAATTAAAAATTCGCGCGAGTGGCGTCGTTTTGCGTGGTGCGGGGTCAGGGCCAACCGGCACAGTACTGGTGGCAGCCGGCACGGGCCGCCGGGCTTTGATCGAACTCGGTGGTACTGATTCGCGAAAAAACGCCGGCGCGCAATTCACGGTGGCTGATAGTTACGTGCCGGTGGGCGCGACCACGTTGAGCCTAGTTCAATTGGACCACGGGTTGTCGCCGGGCATGAGCATCACTCTCGAACGTCCGAGCCCAGGGGAGTGGATTCAAGCCGTGGGCATGGATGTGGCCCCCGGACGTCAGCCTTACACTTGGAAGCCGGGAGCGTTTAATGTGCGTTGGGATCGCGTGGTAGCGGCGGTGGACGGACGGAAGATCACCTTGGATGCGCCGCTTACGGTGGCGTTGGAGAGCCGATATGGAGGGGCTACCGTGCAGGCCTATGTTCAAAGCGGGTACATTCAAAATGCCGGAATCGAAAATCTCCGCTGTGAATCCGCTTTTGACGCAGCAAACGTCGTCGACGAAGATCACGCGTGGAATGCGATCGACCTCCATGCCGCCAAGGATGTGTGGGTGGCTGATGTCACGGCCGTACATTTCGCCAGTAGTGTGGTGCAGGTGGGCGCCAAAGTCGCGCGAGTCACCGTGCAAGATTGCGTGTCTCTCGCCCCCGTCGCGGAACGCGGAGGGTATCGGCGCATGGCGTTTCATACGCGCGGCCAGCAGACGCTTTTTCTGCGCTGCACGGCAGAGCAGGGCGGTAACGATTTTACCGTCTGCTACCTCGCTGCTGGGCCGAATGTTTTTTTAGAGTGCGCTGCGCGCGAAACACAGGGTTTCAGCGGGTCCATTGGGAGTTGGGCGTCCGGGGTTTTATATGATGGGGCGCAGATCGACGGAGGATCGTTGCGGCTGGATAATCTCGAAACATGGAACCAAGGCGTAGGCTGGGCCGCCGCGAATGCGATGTTATGGAATTCCTCGGCATCCGTCGTGATTGTGCGGCAACCTCCAGGCGCGCATAATTGGGCGGTGGGCGTTTGGGGGCAATTTCTCGGCGACGGCACTTGGAGCCAGGTGAACGAATTCGCCAAGCCCGTGAGTCTGTACCGTGCGCAACTGCAAGAACGCTGTGGCCAAGCCGCGCTCTCGGTTTTGGCGCCGCGGCGATATTCGATTGATGAAACGGCTCCGCGCATCGAGTCGGTGCAACCCCATCTCTCTTTGGCCCAATCGCCGAAAGCCCCAGGCTCTGCCGTACGGACTCTAGCATTGGTTGATGGTTGGCTCACCGTTGGTGGCTCGCCGCTGCAAGGGAAACAAACGGAGACCGCCTGGTGGTTGGGCCGACTTGAACCGTCCCGCGCAGGAGATTTTGGTGCTGCGATCACGCGATTTGCTCCGGGGCGAACTGGCACCGGACTCACCGATGAAATTGCCGCCGTTGCGACGGCGATGGAGCGCAACGGCCAAGTGGCTTTTCGTCACCACTATGGGCTCTGGTATGATCGCCGACGCATTGATCACCAATTGATTCGTCGCCCAGACGGTGACGTTTATCCGCCATTTTATGAGCAACCTTTTACCCGCAGCGGACAAGGAAAGGCTTGGGATGGACTGAGTCGTTACGACCTTACAAAATATAATCCTTGGTACTTTAGCCGACTCCGTGAGTTCGCCACCGAAGCGCACGCTCGCGGTCTAGTCCTAGTGAATGAAATGTATTTCCAGCACAATCTCATCGAGTCGGCTGCGCACTGGATGGATTCCCCCTGGAGATCTGCGAATAACATCAATGCCACCGAC
The DNA here is from genome assembly GCA_903938935.1 of uncultured Opitutia bacterium. Classification (GTDB taxonomy): domain Bacteria; phylum Verrucomicrobiota; class Verrucomicrobiia; order Opitutales; family Opitutaceae; genus Tous-C4FEB. Next base: position 575 of record CAJAFD010000250.1, on the reverse strand, counting down.
TTCGTCGAACCACCGCCGGTTACGGGCGACACGATCAAGATGGCCGATGCTTTTTACGACATCACGCACCCCATTCGCCGCGAGTTGCATCGGTCTTATATCCGACACTGCCTCTCGAATCTCTCGGATGAACCCAACGTGATCCACACGCTCAGCGCGGAGAACAGTGGGCCGTTATCTTTCATGCAATTTTGGATCGACGTCATCGCGGAATGGGAGCGAGAGACGGGGCTGCATCCGCTGATCTCGCTCAGCGCACCCAAAGATGTGCAAGACGCAATCTTGGCGGATCCGACGCGAGCAGCCACCATTGACGTGATTGATCTGACTTATTGGTGGCGGACCGAGCGCGGCGATGAATTTGCGCCGCGCGGCGGCCTGAGCCTCGCGCCACGTCAACACGAGCGCCTTTGGAAAGGTGGTAAACCCTCGGCCGCGTCCATCGCCCGCATGGCTCGCGAATATCGGGAAAAATTTCCCGGCAAAGCGGTGACCTCTGGTCTACCTGAAGCGGGTGATTTTCAACCGAGGTAATTTCGTTTCGCCTCATTAAAATTTACCGTCATGTTGTTTAT
>CAJAFD010000249.1 GCA_903938935.1 uncultured Opitutia bacterium | reverse complement strand
GTAAATCTTTCCTCGCGCGTTTGGGCCGGTCCCGCGGAAGAAGTCGCGGTCGCGGGCTTTGTGATCAGCGGCGAACAGGCGAAACCCGTCCTCATTCGTGCCGCGGGTCCCGCACTCGCGCAATTCGGTCTCGCGGCCTCACTCGCGTCGCCTCAGCTCGACGTTTATCGTGAGGGCGTGCACATCGCTTCCAACGCTGGATGGAGCACCGCGACTAATTCTGCGGCCCTCGCTGCGGCCACGTCGCGCGCGGGAGCTTTTGCGTTTCCACATGGTAGTCGCGACGCTGCGTTGCTCCAGACGCTACCGCCCGGGGCTTACACGGTAAACCTCAGCGCAACTTCCGGGCCGGCCGGCTTGGCGCTGATCGAGATTTACGATCTCTCGGGGGTCGCGCCGGGACAGAAACTCACTAACCTTTCTTCGCGAGCCAAGACTGGCCGCGGCACGGAAAATCTCATCGCCGGAGTCGTAGTGTCCGGCATGGCACCCAAGCGCGTTTTGATCCGCGCGGCAGGTCCCGCACTGGCCTCATTCGGACTACCGGAGGTGCTGCGTCGGCCGCAACTCACGCTGCATGTGGGCGCCGCGGTCATTGCAAGAAATGATAGCTGGAGCACGTCTGCGAACAGCGCGGCGATTGCCCAAGCCACGGCGCAGGCGGGGGCCTTTGCGTTTGCGCCCGGCAGCGCCGATGCTGCGCTGCTCGTAAATCTTTCGCCTGGCACTTACACGGCCCAAGTCAGTTGTCTCGACGGCTCAAGTGGAGTCGCTCTCATCGAGATTTACGAAGTTCCCTAAATGCCACGGGCTCGGTCCAAGCCCACGCTCTCGTCCTTCGCTGCATTTTAATTTCTTTTCTTTTTCCCTGTTTCGCCTGCTTTCGACGGGCCGATGGCTTCGGGATCATTGAAGGGGCTGCGGTCAAACGTGTCGCCGTCGCCGATCACGCGCGGATCCCCCGCCGCCTGTAGCGTCGCCATCAACCGAGCGGAGAGCGTTTGCCGCTCCGCGGCAAACGCCGGATCGGTCGCGAGGTTTTTCACCTGATCGGGATCGCTTTTGAGTTCGTAGAGTTCTTCCGCGGGACGTTTTGCGAAGGCGAGCTCGTAGTGTTTTTGCCATGACGGCGCGGCGCCGTTCGCGATGAGCCACGTTTTGGTGGGACTGGCGTCCATGTCGGGATAGGCGGCGCGGGTATTTTCATCAATCAGCGCGAGATCGGGTTGGGCGGCCGTCGCTTGCAGTGGCGCGCCCATCGGCCAGCGGTCGGGCGCGAAATTGCGGATGTAGAGAAAATCGCGTGTACGGATCGAGCGCATCGGGTAGGGGAGGTTGCCCTCTCGGGCTACGCCCACGTGGCGTTCGCGGCCGGCGATGATCGCATCGCGAGTCGCATCCACGCGGCCTTGTTGATCGGAGTTTAACAGCGGCAACAGGCTCACGCCGTACAATCCCTGCGGCGGAGTCACGTGGCCAATTTCCAAAAACGTCGGCATCAGGTCGGGCAGCCGCACCAGATCGTCGATCACGCGGCCGGGTTTGGTGCCAGGGTAACGCACGATCAAAGGCACCGCGGTGCCGAAGTCGTTGAGATTGCATTTGCCGCGGGGCATGCCGGGCATCCCGTGGTCGCCGCTGAGCACGATTACGGTGCGTTCGAGTTCGCCGGCCTCGTCGAGGCTTTGGAGTAACGCTCCCACGTAGGCGTCCACCGCCTGACATTCGCCGAGATAATCGGCGACGTCCTCGCGGACTTCGGGCACGTCCGGCAGAAAGCTGGGCAACTTGCCTTTGAGTTGATCGGGCTCGATGCCCCAGAGTTTTTTGCCACTGCCTTTGATCCATGTACGATGCGTGGTCGTGGTGCCCATCCAGTAAAGCCAGGGTTGGCCGGGTTTCCGCGCCGCGAGGAAGTCGCCGAAATTCCCGCGCACTTCCGCGAGAATCCGAGCGCGGGCTGCAGCCAAGGACGAGCCTCGCGCGATATCGGCGGTCACATTTTCCGAAAAATTATTCGAGCCGACGCCGGCGCGTTGATACGCGTAGGCTTGTCCGCCGAAGCCAGCATCGACGGGTGTGCCAGGGCTCCAGACTTTGTGGCTTTTGCCGATGTGATAACCGTGATCGCGCAGCACTAGCGGAAAGGTCGGGATCGCGGCGTCCCACACGGCGCCTTGCAAAATCGCGCCTCGGCCCGTCTGAAAAAAATGTCGGCCCGAGAGCAACGAGCTGCGACACGGGGTGCAACTCGGGGCGTTGACGAAGGCGTTTTTGAACACGACGCCTTCGCGGGCGACGCGGTCCACGTGCGGCGTTTGGATCACGTCGTTGAGGGTCGGTCGGCCATCGAGCCCGCGGTACGCGCCGGCATAGCGGCCCCAATCATCGGCGAACACAAAGAGGATATTGAGTCGCGGGCTCGTCGTCTCCGCGCCGTGGGTGCCTACGACTAGCCCAATGAACGCGAGCAGCATGAATGGGGTTTTCATCTCTGGTACGCTGACATGCGTCTGCGCCGTATAAAGGTGAAAATCTCGCGTCGCAGTTGCTTTCCCCGCACCGGTTGCGGCAGCGTGGGCGCATGACATTCTCCCGCCGCTTGGTCTGCTGCGTCTTGGTCGTCCTGCAATTTGCTGCCGCAGCCCGCGCCACCATCGGTACCACGCTGCAAAGCCAACTCGGCAACCCCAGCAGCGCCACCACCGTCGCCACGGCTACGACCAACTACCTTATCGCCCGACCTCAGTACGCGCTCTCGTACAACAACTCCACACGCGAGCCCAACTGGGTCAGCTGGAACCTCACGACCGCTGACGTCGGCACTTCGGGTCGTTCCGCGAATTTTTTCCAAGATACGTCGTTGCCCGCCGGTTTTTACCAAGTCCTCACGACGGACTATTCTGGCTCAGGTTATGACCGTGGCCACATGTGCCCGTCGGGCGATCGCACGATCACCGAAGCGGATAACGAGGCTACGTTTTTCATGACCAACATGATTCCCCAGTCGCCCGACAACAACCAAGGCGTCTGGGCTAATTTCGAAAGTGAGTGTCGCTCCATCGCCGCTGCTGGTAACGAAGTCCTGATCATCTCCGGCCCGAGCGGATACGCGGGCGCCTCCATCGCCAGTGGCGTCGCGATCGCCGGCTACACGTGGAAAATCGCCGTTGTCGTCCCCGTGGGCAGCGGCACCGCCGTCAGTCGCATCACCTCCGCCACGCGCGTCATCGCGATTAAGATTCCCAACATCGCCGGCGTCCGCAGCACCCCGTGGCAAAACTACATTACCACGGCCGGCCAGATTGAAACCGACACCGGATACACGTTCTTCACCGAACTTCCCGCTTCGGTCGCCACCGCGCTCCGCGCAAAAATCGAAGGGGCCGCGCCCGTCGGCTCGCCCACGATCACGACTCAACCCGCCGCGCAAACCGCCGCCGTCGCCGGTTCCGCGACATTCTCTGTCACGGCGACGGGGGATGCTACGCTCACCTATCAATGGTCCCGCGATGACGTCGTTCTTCCTTCCGCCCAATCCGCCACACTCACGCTTTCTTCCCTCACCGCCGCCGACGCTGGAAACTATTCTGTCGTCGTAAAAAACGCGCTCGGCTCCGCCACCAGTGTCGCCGTGTCGCTCACGATCACGGGCTTGCCGCCCGCGATTGTGACCTCGCCGTCCGCGCGCACCGTCAGCGCTGGTTCCACCGCTACGTTTGCCGTGGTCGCCTCCGGATCGCCCACGCTCACCTACCAATGGCGCAAAGCCGGGATCGCGCTGACCGGCAACACCTCCGCCACTACCGCCGCTCTCACGCTCACCAACGCCCAAGCTACCGACGCCACTAATTACGACGTCGTCATCACCAACTCGGTC
>CAJAFD010000248.1 GCA_903938935.1 uncultured Opitutia bacterium | reverse complement strand
GCTCACCGCTCGCCTCAAATTTCATCGCATCAAACAGCGGCTGCTCCAGCCAAGTCTGCCCCTCGTCGCGGGAGTGCACCACGGCCTTGGGGCCGACTCCGACGATGCTGCCGTCGGCCGTGCGCACAAACGGGCCTTGGGGCAACTGCGGCCGCGCGTGGACGTTCGTGGCCAGCGCGATATCCCCGCGAGCCACGCCCGAAGGAAACACCACCAGCAACAAAGCCAAAAAAACAGTACGCATGGGGTAACGGTTGCTCACGTGAGAACCATCAGCACACGACAGGCTCCGCCCTACGAGGGCGAATTCAAAGTATTGGTAAGTTACGCTAGCCAGCTAAACGGCGTTGATCCGCGACGCGTTCCGCGAATGGTATCTGAGGTTCACTCTTAATCTTATTCGCGCCTTTCGCCCATGAAACTTCGCCCCAGCCGCATCCTTGCCCAACTTCGCCGGAACCAGTTACCGACGAGCTTTAAGGTTAATCTCAACGACCCACGCGTCATCGAAATCGCCGGGCTTACTGGCTGTGACGCCGTCTGGATCTGCCAAGAACACGTGCCCAACGATTGGTCCAATCTCGAGCACCAGATCCGCGCCGCCCGCATCCACAACCTGGACTCGCTCGTGCGCGTCGCCAAAGGCAGCTACAGCGATTACGTCCGCCCCTTTGAGGCTGATGCGACGGGCATTATCGTCCCGCATGTGACTACCGCCGACGAAGCCCGCCAAATCGTCGAGTGGACACGTTTCCACCCGATCGGCCAACGTGCGATCGACGGCGGCAACACCGATGGACGCTACTGCCTCATTCCCCTCGCCGATTACCTGCGTCACAGCAACGAAGAGCGCGTCATTATCCTGCAAATCGAGTCGCCCGAGGCCCTCGCCAACGTCGAAGCCATCGCCGCCGTTCCCGGTTACAATGGGATCATGTTTGGTCCCGGAGATTTCAGCCACCGCATCGGCCTAGCCGGCCAAATCAATGCGCCGGAAGTCGTCGCCGCCCGCAAACACGTCGCCGCCGTCGCACGCCGCCACGGGAAATTTGTGATGACCTCAGGCTTGTTTGCCCCCTTCGAAGAACTCGTCGCCGAAGGCCACCAAGTCTTCAACGTCGGCGCCGACGTCCTTGCCCTCGGCACTTACGCCCAACAACGACTCGAACTGGTGAGTACTTCGATCGATGCGTTGCCCGATAAGCTCAAACCCACCGATCGCACGCCTTACGGTTGAATCGGCTTCGGCCGTTAAGCCTCAAGGTTTCTGAGCCGTGCGCTGGTAAATAAAGTACAGGAGCACGGCACAGACGGCGATGCTCCCAGCGCCGAAGTGGAAGATCGTACTAACGTCGATTTTTGCGTCACGTAGTGCGCCGCCGGCGTAAATCGTCAGCCCACCGACCAGACACGCGCACATATTAAGCACCCCGTAGCCCGTCGCCCGATAGCGCCGATCGGAAATCAACGTTAGAATCGGCATCATGTTGGCATCAGAAAAGGATTTGGTCAGACCGAAAATCATCAACCCAACGATGGCCAACGGTAGATAATCGGTGCTCGTCGCCAACAGAATCGCGGGCGCCGCGACGATGAGTCCGATCAATGGGACCAACACGGGCGAATTCAAACGCGTCCGACTCCAACGATCGGCCCAGTAACCACCAAACAAGACGCCGACGATTGAAGCGCCCTGATAATAACCCGTCGCCGAAAGCCCCGCGATGCCCTGCCCGAGCGAAAAATGTTCCTTAAGATAGGTCGGCATCCAACCAACCACGGCCCACACGCTCATCCCCAGCAGGCCCCAATGGCCCAGCGCCATTAAAAAGGCTCGGCTGCGAAATAAGCTCCGTAAAGCCTCTCCCAAATTAACCTTTTCCTCCGGCGCTAGATCCACTGACGGAGACGCGACCACGGCGCGAATATCCCGCAGAAAAAACGCCGAGACCACGGCCAGCACCACCCCAATTTGCCCAAACCAAGCGAACGCCTGCGCCCAACCGTGACTCTCCGCGATCATGCCGCCAATACCGCCCATACCCGCGCCCACCATGACACCGCTCAAGTGCACGCCATTGGCTAGCGATCGCGTTTTCGTTCGGTGATAATCCGCGATTAAAGCCAAAGCGGCCGGGATATAGCACGCCTCACTCACGCCCATGAGCGCCCGCGTCGCGAGTAACTGCCCATAAGTCGTCGCGTGCGCCGTCAACCATGTCACCAACGACCAAGCGATCAGGCTGATGATGATCACATGACTGCGATTAAAACGATCCGCCAGATAACCCGCAAAGGGACTCAACACACCATAGACGATGAGAAAAACCGTCGTCAGTAATCCGAACTGCGCATCGCTCATGGGAATCGCATCCATGATCGACTGACGCATCGTGGTGATCATCACCCGATCCAGATAATTTAAAAACCCGACGCACCATAGC
>CAJAFD010000247.1 GCA_903938935.1 uncultured Opitutia bacterium | reverse complement strand
GCATTTGCTCACGTTCGATTCTGTGCAGGGGCGCTGGGCGCACGAAGCGAGAGGTGAAGGCGGTGCCATCCATGTCGATGGTCGGAGCATCGCTTTTTCGGATAGGAGCAAGCCGGGTGATGTGGACTGGGCTGCGCATGGCGTGGAGATCGTGCTGGAGTGCAGCGGAAAATTTCGCAGTCCTTCAGATCTAGCGGTGTATTTTGAGCGTGGAGTGAAAAAGGTGATTGTGGCGGCGCCGGTAAAAGGCGACGCGCTCAATATCGTGATGGGGGTGAACGACGGACTGTATGATCCGGCGAAACATCGGTTAATCACCAACGCTTCTTGCACGACTAACTGTCTCGCGCCGGTCGTGAAAGTGATGCATGAAGGAATCGGCATCGAGCACGGAGCGATCACGACTCTGCATGATGTGACGAATACCCAGACTTTGGTCGATGCGCCGCACAAGGACTTGAGGCGCGCGCGCGCCGCAGGCATGTCGCTCATCCCGACGACCACCGGAAGCGCGACCGCTATTGGGATGATCTACCCCGAGTTGCTCGGTAAGCTGAACGGTCATGCGGTGCGGGTGCCGTTGCTCACCGGTTCGCTGACGGATTGTGTTTTCGAGATGAAACGCGACACGACGGTCGAAGAGGTGAATCGCTTGCTGAAGGCGGCGAGCGAGCGTGGGCCGTTGAAAGGGATCTTGGGTTACGAAGAGCGACCGTTGGTCTCAGTGGATTATAAGGGCTGTCCATTATCGGCGACCGTGGATGCGCTTTCGACGATGGTCGTGAACAAGCGGATGGTGAAGATCTACGCTTGGTATGATAACGAGTGGGGTTACTCGAACCGGATGGCTGAACTGATGCGAAAGGTGGCGAGGGCGCTTTAAAATAACGCGTGCCTTCCAGGGCGACCCTACAGCGAACATGAATTTGCGGAATTACATCGTCGTCACGGCGGCTTACTGGGGGTTCACCCTCACGGATGGGGCGCTGCGTATGCTCGTGCTGCTGCACTTCGCGCAGCAGGGCTACAGTGCGGTGCGCCTGGCGATGCTATTTTTATTCTATGAATTTTTTGGCATCGTCACGAATCTGTTTGGCGGATGGCTGGCGAGCAGAGTGGGGCTGCGGGTGACCTTGCTCGCGGGGTTGGGGTTGCAGGTGGTGGCGTTGGGGATGCTCGCCGTGCTTAACCCGGCTTGGACAGCGGGGCTCGCGCTCGTCTACGTGATGGCGGCGCAGGCGCTCTCCGGCATCGCGAAAGATCTCACGAAAATGAGCTCTAAGAGTGCCATCAAGGTGTTGGTTCCAGACGGTGAAGCTGCGCGCGGGACGCTGTTCCGGTGGGTGGCGATATTGACTGGCTCGAAGAACGCGCTGAAGGGCGTGGGTTTTTTTCTTGGTGGGTTGCTGCTGAGCATCGCGGGATTTGCGGGGGCCTTGGGGATGATGGCGGCAGGTCTCGCGGTGACCTTGATGGCGGCGTGGGTGGTGTTGCCTGCGGCGATAGGTAAGGCGAAGCAGAAGGCGGGTTGGCGGGAGTTGTTTGCCAAAAGTCGACCCGTGAACGTGCTCTCGTCGGCGCGGTTTTTCTTATTTGGGGCGCGCGACATCTGGTTCGTGGTGGGTGTGCCGGTTTTTCTGAGTGCTTCGCTCGGCTGGAGCGGGTCGCAGGTAGGGGCATTTATGGCGATATGGGTGATGGGCTACGGGGTGGTGCAGTCGCTCACGCCGGTAGTGTTGCGCGGGCGTGCGCCGGCGGGCGGGGTGGCGGCGGGGCTCGCCTTCATGCTCGCGGCGGTGGCGGCGTGCATGCCGTTGTTGCTTGGTGCGGGAGTGGCGGCGGGGCCGGTGATCGTGGGTGGACTGGCGGTGTTTGGGGTGGTGTTCGCACTCAATTCAGCGGTCCATTCCTATCTCATTTTGGATTACACGGACGGCGACAAGGTGGCTTTAAACGTGGGTTTTTACTACATGGCCAACGCGGGTGGACGGCTCGTGGGCTGCTTGTTGTCGGGGGTGCTGTTTCAACTGGGCGGGCTCGCGGTGTGTCTGTGGGGGACATTTGTTTTTGCGTTGGCCGCAGGGGTGATCGCGTTGGGGCTACCGGGGACGGCGCTACACCCTGATAAACTCGCGGCGGCCGTGCCGGCGGCGGATGGCGGTGGGGAATAAATATGATTTCGCTATCGCAATCGCGCTGGCGCTCGCAGTGGTGGGGTTATCTTGTTTTCACTTAGGGCGCGGCGTTTGCGGCGCTGGTGGGGCGACGAGTGGAAGTTGAGGGTTGAAAGTTGGGGTGGGGGTGCGAGCGTCGGGTTTTACGCATGCACCTGGACATTCCTGCGGGCGATTTCGCCGGCTATATTTTTGATTTGGATGGGACGTTGATCGACTCGATGCCGATCCACTATGTTGCGTGGGATGCGGCGATGCGGCGGGCGGGACTGGCGGAGCCGTTGAGCGAGGATTTATTTTATTCGCTCGGGGGCGTGCCCACGCGACGCGTGGCGGAACTGATCGGGCAACATTATGGGCTGAAGGTGGACGTGGAGCAGGTTTTTCACGCGAAGGAGGCGTTTTTTGTGGAGAAACTGGCGGCGGTGAAAGTGATCGAACCCGTGGCGGCGGTGGCGCGGCGGGTGGCGTTGACGCGGCCGGTGGCGATCGCGTCAGGCGGCCCGCGGGATGTGGTGGTGCGCTCGTTGGAAGTGAGTGGCTTGAAGCCGTTTTTTCCGGTGGTGGTGTCGGCCGATGACGTGGTGCACGGGAAGCCTTCGCCGGATATGTTTTTGTTGGCGGCGCAACTCATGGGGGTGGCGCCGGAGCGGTGTTTGGTTTTTGAAGATGCGGAGCCAGGAATGCGCGCGGCGGAGGCGGCGGGGATGGCTTGGGTGCGGGTGGAAAGCCGACGGCGTTGAAGAGAAGCTGGGGCGGGCGTGATTTGAGGCTTTCGTGGCGGTGGGGGTTTGTGTTCGTGTGGCGGGATGAAACTTGAGGCCTTAGTAAAGTCGTCGGTGCTCACGCAGCCGGTTTATGAACCGGGTAAACCGATCGAGGATGTGGCGCGCGAGCTGGGACTCGATCCGGCCGGAATCATCAAACTGGCTTCCAACGAGAATCCGTGGGGCCCGTCGCCAAAAGCAGTCGCCGCGGCGAAGGTGGCGCTGGAGCACGGTGAGCTTTATCCGGATGGTGGCTGTTTCGCGCTGCGGCAAAAATTAGCGGCCACGCATGGGCTCGGCGCGGATCAGTACGTGATCGGTAATGGCTCGAACGAAATCATCGAGTTGCTCGGGCATGTATTTTTGGGTGCGGGCGACGAGGTGGTTTTCGGTAGGCCGGCCTTTGTCGTTTATAAACTCGTGACGATGCTTTTCGGAGCGAAGGTCGTGGAAGTCCCGCTCAAAGATTGGCGGCACGATCTCGACGCGATGGCGCGGGCGATCACGCCGCGCACGAAATTAGTTTTTGTGGCGAGTCCGAACAATCCGACCGGCACGGCGAATGACGCGGCTGAGTTGATGGCGTGGGCGCGGGCCTTGCCGGAGCACGTGGTCGCGGTGTTCGACGAGGCTTACGCGGAGTATCTCGCGCCGGGCACGGCGATGGACTTGCGGCCCTTGATCGCCGAAGGGCGCAAGGTCATCGGGTTGCGCACGTTTTCCAAAATTTACGGACTGGCGTCGCTGCGCGTCGGTTATGGTTACGCGGGGGCGGAGTTGGCGGGCTTATTGAACCGGGTGCGGCAGCCGTTTAACGTGAACGCCATCGCGCAAGCGGCGGCTTTGGGGGCGCTGGATGACCGTGAGTTTGCCGAAACGTGCGCCCGCGAGAATCGGGCGGGGCTGGCGCAGATTGAAACAGGCTTGCGCGCGCTCGGTTTGGAGTGGGTGCCGAGCGTGGCCAATTTTATGTTAGTAAAAGTGGGGGACGGCGCGCGGGTGTTCGGGGCTCTGCAGGCGCGCGGCGTGATCGTGCGCCCCGTCAAAGTTTATGGTTTGCCCGAGTGGGTGCGCGTGACGGTCGGTACGCCGGCGCAAAACGAGCGGTTGCTAGCCGAGTTGGCGACGGCGCTGTGACGGGCTTTAAACGCTGGTTACTTGATGAGAAGGCGCCCCGTCTCGTTAAAACCAATTTTTCGAGAGACCCTGTGAGGTGTTTTCGATACGGTACCGATCACTCCGTGAGTTGATTCCATTTGCGCGATAAAATAGCTCATCGGTCGGGTGGGGGTCGTGTAAATCAGAGACGCTAGAACTTTATTTTATACAGGAACTTTGCTGCGTGTCGGCATTTTATAATTTATAATCAATGGGTTGCGTATCTCAAAATCACACCCTTTGCTAAATGCAAAAATATGCTTTTAATTACTCCCCAATTTAGGTTCGGCTTGTCTCACCAGATTTGACGAAGTGGAGAAGCCTAAAACGTTTCGCTAAATTTGTACTACTCTAGTCGCCACTCAGGGGATAAATTTTTGATCAACATAACCAAGATAACGGCCAACGGTCGTAAACTTATTTTACGGGCCATGTTGTCACCTCTGCTTGTCGCGGGGGTTTGGGCTTTGCCTCTTTTAGATGCAGGCGATGGGTCAAAATTATTC
>CAJAFD010000246.1 GCA_903938935.1 uncultured Opitutia bacterium | reverse complement strand
CGAGGCGTGGACGTCGGACGCCCTTTCAAGGGCCAGGCGCCGGACCTGGGTGCGTTCGAGTCGGTAAAGTATTAAACGTTGATTCTGCTTAAAAAACCTCGGGAGTGTAGCAACCAGATGAGGACACGGCGCACCCCCTGGCGCGCGCGCGGCGTGCGGCGTGCGCGTGCGTTAGCGTCGGCCATCGTTCTGAACGATTGCGGCACCGTTCAAGGCAGTGGTGTCAAGGGTCGATGCGTGACCCCGTTTGCCCCCACCGCCGGCGTTTAGTGCTTCGCCATGCCGAGAGCGCTCCTGCGGAAGACGTGGGCGACACATTAAAACCGGACTCTTTTTGACGAGCTCTGCTTGGCCTCCTCTGCTGGCCCCACCTTGCGGCCATGACTTGCATACGCCCCGGAGAGTGCGCCGTCTGTCAAGAGTCAATGCGTGAGTGCGTCCATGAAAACCAACAACCATGAGTGAAAGTCTCATCCAGCCAATTAAGTCATTCAGGCTGGCAACAACCGGTCACTGCGTTCCCGCGAGGGAAGGTGGGGAGCAACTGGTTTAATGAAACGGGCAGCCCGTAATGAAAATGAAGCTCATCCAATGAGCCCCGATAGACTCAAAAACCCGCGCAGCCGAACCTCTTCACGTTTGGTGAAGGCTGACAGGGTTGGACGCTGGCAAACCCGATGAACAATCGGAGAGGCCAAAATGACGACTGGTCCAATCAACCGCGCGGCGGGGTCGGCGAGCACGGGATGTCCGGAAGGTTGGTGGAGATAAATGGAGAGAGCTCCCCGGGTGGGTTCACGCCCAACGCCCGGCCCAACTCCGCGTCAGCGGGGAAGGCCGGTGCGGCCCGGGGAGCAGTCGGATCGGTTCATAGTAGCGACGAAGGCCGTAACGAGGCGGGAGCGAAGGGACCGAACTTGAACGCAGGGAACGGCGTGGCAACGGACGAGGCGATGGCCCCTTTACTGGGGATAAGAACGCCACTCAAAGTCCAAGCGCTCCAACGGACCCTATATCGCAAAGCGAAGGAGGACCGTCGTTGGCGCGCCTGGAGTCTCTGTGGAGACCTGTGCCGTCGCGATGTTTTGGAAACCGCCATGAAGGCAGTGGTGGCCAATGGAGGAGCGGCGGGGATGGATGGGATAACCACCGAGCAGGTGAAAGCCGGCGCGGAGGAGTTCCTGAACGCCCTGCAAGCGCAACTGACGGACCGCAGCTACCAGCCCGGTCCGGTCAAACGCGTCTGGATACCCAAGGCCGAGGGCAAACAGCGGCCGCTGGGGATTCCGAACGTCGTCGACCGGATCGTGCAGATGGCGCTGCTCATCCTGCTGCAACCGATCTTCGAGGCTGACTTCGATGAAGGCAGCTTTGGGTATCGACCGGGCCGCCAGGCCCATCAGGCACTGGACGCCATCCGGGACCAACTCCGGCAGGGAAGAACGGAGGTCGTGGACGCCGATTTAAGCGGCTACTTCGACACCATCGACCATGCGGGATTGCTCCGGTTGGTGGCCGGGCGCGTGAGTGACGGCAGCATCCTCAGATTGGTGAAGCTCTTCCTGAAAGCCCCCATCGTAGAGGAAAAGAACGGCAAGAGGAGTTACCATCCGAACGACCGGGGCACGCCGCAAGGCGGAGTCCTGTCGCCGTTGCTGGCCAATCTGTATCTCAACAGCTTGGATCACGGGGTGAACGACCACCCGGAGTTGGACGCGAAGCTCATCCGCTACGCCGACGACTTCGTGTTGATGTGCCGCCCCGGCAGCGGCGGCGCGATGTTGGAGCGACTGAAAAAGTATGTGGCCGCCAAGCGACTGACACTGAACGAAGCGAAAACCCGGCTGGTGAACTTCCAGCAGGATTCCTTCCGCTTCCTCGGTTTCGACTTCGCGTGGCGACGCAGTCCGCGCACGGGCAACCGCTTCGTGCACGTGGAACCCAGCCCCAAAGCGCGGCTGCACCTGCGGGAAGCCGTCCGTGAAGAACTCAATCACTGGACGAAACACCGCAGTTGCGCCGAGGCCGTCAGACGGGTGAATCGCATCACCCGCGGCTGGTCCAACTACTATCACTACGGACACAGCACCCGCGTGTTTGGCCGCCAGCAAGTCTGGCTGCAAAACCGCGTGCGGCGGTGGCTGTGGCGGAAGTATGACTGCACGCATGGGCTGTTCAGTTTCTTCACCGACGAACGTCTGCTCGGACAATATCAACTCTGGTCGCTTCCTCGGACGTGCGCGTGGCGCCGATAGCTTTGCGACGTATGTTCTCGGAAAGCCGGATGCGGGAAATCCGCCCGTCCGGTTTGATGAGGGGCGGGAGTTGGCTGACTCACCTCGGCCAGCTCCTGCCTACTCTACCCCCTTCGGCTCGGCTTGGCCCCTTCGGCTCGTTCACGGAATAGGCGTTTAATCAGTTATTTGAGCGAAGAGTTTGCCTAGGTAGCTGTCGCGGCCTGCCTCCATGAACAGCACGTGGCGGTCTTCGAAGTCTGACCGGGTGACTTTGCCGCCGAGGTTTAGGATGTCGGTGAATGGAGTTCCGGAGAGGATGAAGGCGTTGAGGGTGAGGTTCGGGTCGTTGAGCCGTTTTTCCACGTTTTTGATCTCGCGGTAGAGGCGGAGCTTGGGGTGGTCGATGTCTACGTTGCGGATGCCCTTGGGATCGACGAAGCTCAGCCACTGCTTTCCAGTCGTCTCGTCCACCAGCCAGAGCAAGAAGTCGGGGTAAAAGTTGCCCGCCGTGGCGAAGCCGATGCCTTTGTCCTTGGTCGCGGCGTTGCGGAGGAGGTAGAGACTGCGGCCTCCGATGGCTTTTTTGCCTGCCTCGGAGCGGTAAAAGGCCTCCAGATCGCGCACGAAACGAACTTCGCTTTCGCCGTCAAAGGCGAGCGGGCGCATCTTGAATGGCAACGCGTCCGGGGCCTCCAAGTGCAATAGCGGATAGTAAAGGTGACGGTCGAAACAGATCGCGACCATCTGGTTTGCCTCCCACTTACCCGCCTCTCCGATTTTACCCGCCGCGACGATTTCTTGTAAGGCTTGGAGCCGTTGCAGGTAGGCGTTGCCGTCGTCGGTGTCCTCGATTTCGAAGTGGTAGAGCTTGAGCATCGAGCCGTGGTCGGCGGCGAGCGAGATGACTTCGTAGAATTCACCCTCGTATGCGTTTTTCAGGGCTTGGTAATAGCGCTCGGTAAAATCGGTGAGGAGCTGGATGAGGATGTCTTCCTGTTTCCGCACATCCTCCATGCGCCGAATAACGAGTTCGGACGCGGGGACGTAGAGGGTATACCAGCCCGCATCGCCGAGGCAGAATGTCTTGAGCCGATCGCAATCCACCCGCAGGTTGCTCCAACCGCTGAGGAGCTTGTGCTCCTGCACGGCGAGGAAGATGCGATCCCAGTCGAAGAAGCGCATAGCCTCCGTTGCGAGCTTGCCGGTCTGGCGTGCGTCCTTGGGCTTGGTCGTGCCCCTGGCCTCGCCGCTGGCGAGGGCTTGGAT
>CAJAFD010000245.1 GCA_903938935.1 uncultured Opitutia bacterium | reverse complement strand
GGCCGCAGGAAAACGTGCAACGGTGGCCGCGGTTTCAGGCAACGTGCCGTCGTCGCACACGATCACTTCGTAGGGAATATTCGAGGTTTGGGCGGCGATGCTCGCGAGGGTTTCGGCGAGCAGCGCGGGGCGGTTGTACGCCGGAATGCCGAAGGTGATGAGCGGAGTGGGGGCGCTCATCGGGCGGTGGCGAGCGCCTTGCGCACGGCGGCGAAGGTATCGGCGACGGTGATACGCCGCACGCAAAGATTTTTATAGGAATCGCCGGGCGAACAATCCGCGGGCGCGACGCAGGCGGCGGCGCAGGGTTGGCTGGCTTGGAGGATTTGGTGGTGCAAGCCGACGGGGCCCCAGATGGTGATGTTTTGGGCGCCGACGAGGGCGACGACGCGCGTGCCCACGGCGGTGGCGACGTGCATCGGGCCACTGTCGTGACAGATCATCAGGTCAAATTGCGCGGCAAGTGCGGCGAATTGCCCAATCGGTAAAGCGCGGTCGATGACGACGAGATGTGACTTTGCTGCGGTGCGGATGGCGTCGAGGAGCGGACGTTCGGCCGGACCACCGACGAGAAAAATCTGGGCGTTAAGTTCGTCTTGGATGCGGTCGCAGAGCGCGGCGAAATTTTCTGCCGGCCAGACGCGATAAGGGCTGCGGCTGCCGGGGTGCAGGAGGATTTTGCGCGTATGCGTCTGCGGTGGCCCGACGAGCGCGGTGACGGCGGCAATATCGCTGGGACGCGGGACAAGACGGGCTTCGCGCGTGACGACGGGCACGCCAGCGGTGGTGAGCATCGCGAGGTAGGTCTCGGTGATGTGGCTCGTGCTGTATTTTTCCGAACTGATAAATGTCGTGTGGGTGTAAAAACTCGGAAAATGACGACGGATTTTTTCGAGGTGCAGCGTGTGGCGCTCGGGAGCGCCTGTTAGCCGCGTGATGAGTGCGGTTTTATCGGTGTTATCCAGATCGAAAACATGGGTGAAGCGCGCGCGACGCAGGGTTCGGATAAATTTTGGCCAGGCCCAGATTTTAGTGGGCAGGGCGATGGAGCCGGTGATGTCGGGATTGAGCGCTAGCAGTGGGCTGTAGGCGGGCTCGGTGAGGACGCCGATGCGGGCCTCAGGCCAATGCAGGCGTAGATTGCGCAGGAAGGAGCCTAGCAGGGCGATATCGCCGAGGTAGCGCCGGCGGATGACGAGGATGTGCGGGCTTGCCGGCATGCGTGGTGTACAAATATGACGTGAACACTTTAGCTACGGACACTCCTTACTCGCAATGCAATTTCACCCTCCGGCTTGGTTGCCAGCTTCAGAAAACGGTAAACGTACCGATTATTACGCGCACCTGCGCGGCGAGGTCATCGAGGCGATTCCTGACGGTTGCGCGACGATTTTAGATGTCGGCTGCGGCAAGGGCACGCTCGGACGTTGGCTAAAAGAACAACCGGGCGTGAAGACCGTGTACGGAGCGGAGTTGTTTCCGGCGGCTGGCGAAGAGGCGCGGCGCTGGTTGGATGAAGTGGTCGTTGGCAATATCGAGCACGTCGCGCTGCCTTTTCCGGCGGGTTCGGTGGATTGCGTGATCTGCGCGGATGTATTGGAGCACACGGCGGACCCTTGGGCGGTGGTGGCGAAACTAAAAACGTTGCTCAAGCCCGACGGTTGCATCGTGGCCAGTATTCCGAATGTGGGTTTTCACCGGAATATCCGTAAAATGATCCGCGGGCAATGGCGCTACGCGCAGGAAGGTCTGCTGGATCGGACCCATCTGCGGTTTTTCACATTGGAAACGATCGAGGAATTATTCGCGAGCAATGGCCTGCGGATCGAACGCGTGTTTAAGAAAGTCGATGCGGGCTGGAATGTGCGGATTTTAAACGCGCTAACCTTCGGTTATCTGAAAAACACGCTTTATTTGCACTACATCGTGCGCGTGCGTCGCTGAACGCGCGGCAGGTTTAGCGTGAGGAGAGCGCGCGAGAAACAAAGGCGTGCAAGGTCGCGAGTGAGGCGGCGGGCGTCGCGTTTTCGGTGCTCAACACGAGCGACGCTTCGCCGGCGATCGGAGGCTCGAAGGCCGAATCACGTCCGGTGAACGAGGTGATTTGGCCGG
>CAJAFD010000244.1 GCA_903938935.1 uncultured Opitutia bacterium | reverse complement strand
GAATCGGTGGCGCGCACGATTGCTGAAGTCGCGGATGGTTCCAAAATCATCGTCGAGAAATCCACTATTCCGGTGAAGACTGCGGAGACGATTAAGGACATCCTCGCGGCCAATACGCGCGGTGCAAAATTCCAAGTGTTGTCGAATCCGGAGTTTCTGGCCGAGGGCACGGCGGTGGCAGACTTGATCCAGCCCGACCGCGTGCTGATCGGCGGCGAGCGGACGCCCGAGGGCGACGCGGCCGTCCAGAAACTCGTCGAGGTGTACGCGAACTGGGTGCCGCGTGAAAAAATCATCACAACCAATCTCTGGTCGTCCGAGCTCTCGAAACTCGTGGCAAATGCGTTTCTGGCGCAGCGGATTTCGTCGATCAATTCCATCTCGGCGTTGTGCGAGGCGACCGGCGCGGATGTCGATGAAGTGGCCAATGCGATCGGCAAGGATTCGCGCATCGGGCCGAAATTTTTAAAGGCCTCGGTGGGTTTCGGTGGTTCGTGTTTTCAGAAGGATATTTTGAACCTCGCTTATCTTTGCGAGAAATTCGGCCTGCCGGAAGTTTCGGCCTATTGGGAAAGCGTCGTGAAGATGAACGATTGGCAGAAGGAGCGCTTTGCTTCGCGGGTCGTTTCGGCGCTTTATAATAGCGTCGCCGACAAAAAAATCGCGGTGCTGGGTTTTGCGTTTAAAAAAGACACGAACGACACGCGCGAATCGGCGGCGATCGCCGTCTGCCGCAGCTTGCTCGGCGAGCAAGCGAAGGTCGTGGTCTACGATCCGAAAGTGCCCGCGTCCGAGATCGTGCACGATGTGTTGGGCGCGGGCGGGGTAAATGCGCGGTTATCCGTGGCGCGCAGTGCTTATGAAGCCGCGGCTGGGGCGCACGCGATCGTGGTCGTCACCGAGTGGGATGAATTTAAGACGCTCGATTTCGCCAAAATTTACGACGGTATGGTGAAGCCGGCTTTCGTGTTCGACGGGCGCAATATTTTGGATCTCGGGAAATTGCGCGCGCTCGGTTTCCGCGCGCAGGGCATCGGCAAGTGATGGTTTCAGCGACCTGATGGTTTTCTGTAGGCACAAAAAAATCCCCGGAAGAATCCGGGGATTTTTTGTGGGAAAAGTGGCTGAGCTTTATTTGGCCGCTGCGGCGCCGAGGTTTTTGGCGAAGTAGTTTTTAGCTTCGGCCACGAGGCGATTGGGGTCTTCGGCGAAGGCTTTGCTGTCGGTCTCGATGGCGAGGACGCCGGACCATTTGGATTTTTTGATCTCGGCGAAGAGGCCGGCGTAGTTGGAGTCGCCTTGGCCGAGCTCGGTGTCGACGGCGACGGATTTGCCGTCAACGACGGAGGTTTTTTTGTCTTTGAAGTGGATGTCGAAGACGCGGTCGCCGTAGTCGCGGAAGATCGCGGCGGCGTCGAAGCCGGCGGCCGTCACCCAGCCGACATCGAGGCAGACGCCGATGCGGGCGTCGCGGGCGGCGAGGATTTTTTTCACGGTGGCGGGGTCGCCGTAGACGGAGCCTTTGCCGTGGTTATGGATGGCGAGCTTGATGTCGTATTCTTTGACCAATTGCTCGAGGTTGTCCCATTGGGCGAAATCTTTCGGCTCAACGATGATGAGTTTGATGCCCATCAATTTGGCGAATTCGAAGAGCTTGCGGTTGGTGGCCTTGTCGAGGGTGGTCGCGTTGACGCCGAACGTGTAGGCGTGGAGGCCGGCTTTCTCGAGGACGGCCTTTTTGCGGAGGTTTTCTTCGGCGGGGGCGGAAGGGTTGAGTTGAGCGGCGATGAACTGGAGTTGGGTGATGCCGTGCTTGGTGGCGAAGGCGACGACCTGCTCGAAGTTCATGTTGCGGCACGTCCAGGTTTGGAGGCCGAGTTGAGGCGCGGCAGGCGTGCTGGCAGCGCGGGCAGATAGCGCGAATAGAAGCGTGAAAACGATGAGGAGGGGGCGGAGTTTCATGGGGATGGAGGGATAAATTTAGGTGAGCGTGATGACGGCGTAGGTGCGTTTGCCTTTGCGCAGGAGGACGTGTTTGCCGAAGAGCAGATCGGCGAGGGCGAGGGCACGGGTGATATCGGTGACCTTGAGGTTGTTTACGTAGACGCCGCCGCCTTCGATGTCTTTGCGCGCTTGTCCCTTGGACGGAGCGAGCTGGGTGAGGACGAGCGCGTCGAGCAGCGGGAGGGTTTTTCCAGCCTGCCACTCGGCGAACGCGGGGAGGGAGGTGGTGGGGATTTCACCGACGACGTCGTTGAACGTAGTCTCGGTGGTATCGCCGATCTCGGCGCCGAAGAGGATGGCGCTGGCCTTCAGCGCGGCATCGAGGGCGGCTGGGCCGTGGACCGTGCGGGTGACTTCGCGGGCGAGGGCGCGGTGAGCTTCACGGGCGCCGGGGTTGGCGAGGTGTTGGGCTTCGAGGGCTTCGATCTCGGGGCGGGAGAGGAAGGTGAATTTACGGAGATACTCGCCGACTTTGGCGTCCTCGGTGTTGACGAAAAATTGGTAGAATTTGTACGGGCTAGTTTTCTGGGGATCGAGCCAGACGGCGCCGCCCTCGGTTTTGCCGAATTTACTGCCGTCGGCTTTGGTGATGAGCGGGAAGGTAAGGCCCCAGGCGAGGAGCCCGATTTTTTTGCGGATGAGGTCGGTGCCGGCGGTGATGTTGCCCCATTGCTCGGTGCCGCCGATTTGGAGTTCGCAGTTGAGGGCCTGGCGGAGGTGGCAAAAATCGTTGGCTTGAAGCAGTTGGTAGCTGAATTCGGTGAAACTGATGCCGGCTTCGCTGCCGAGGCGGGATTTTACGCTGTCCTTGGCGATCATGCTGCCGAGGGAGAAATGTTTGCCGACGTCGCGGAGGAAATCGAGGAAGCTGACGGGGGCGGTCCAGTCGGCGTTGTTGACGATGCGGGCGGGGTTGCCGGCGGCGCTGAAGTCGAGGAGGCGCTCGAGCTGAGCTTTAATGCGCGTGAAATTGTAGGCGAGTTGCTCGCGGGAAAGGAGGTTGCGTTCGGCGGATTTGCCGCCGGGGTCGCCGATCATACCGGTGGCGCCGCCGGCGAGGCTGATGGGGTGGTGACCCGCGAGCTGGAAGCGCCGCAAGGTCAGCTGGGGGACAAGATGCCCGACGTGGAGGGAATCGCCGGTCGGGTCGAAGCCGCAATACAACGTGATCGGCCCTTGGCTCAGGCGCTTCGTCAGCGCATCTAGGTCGGTGCAATCGGCCAAGAGGCCGCGCCATTGGAGATCTTCGATCAGGGTCATAACGTAGGGTGCAAAGTAATCCGTCGTCGGGGCGGACGTGCAAGAGCGTTTCTAATGGCGGGTGTTGGGAAACCAGAAATGCGCGTTTTCATGGGAAAAACGGTTTGCGGCGGCGCGATGCGGCGCTCTAGCTGGACATTCTCAAGCGGAGGGAGCTCATCCCGAAGTTTTCATCCTAATCCCAAATCACTCATTCTATGCCTATCGCTGTTGGTTCCAAAGCCCCAGATTTTAACTTAAAGTCCAAAAACGCCGACGGTCTCGTCGACGTTAAGTTGAGCGCCAATTTCGGCGTGAAGCAGACGGTGCTGCTGTTTTTCCCGTTGGCCTACACGGGCGTGTGCACGCAGGAAATGTGCGACCAGACCAGCGGTCTCGGCGAGTACGAGAAACTCGGCGCGGCTGTCTATGGCATCAGCGTCGACAGTCCCTTCACCCTCGAAGCTTGGGCGAAGACGAACAAAATCGGCGTCACGTTGCTTTCGGATTTAAACAAAGAGACCACGCGCGCTTATGGCGTGCTGTTCCCGATGCTCGCCGGCATCGGCGACACGTCGGCGCGGGCGGCCTTTGTGATCGGTAAAGACGGCGTCGTGAAATACGCCGAGCAGACCGCGACACCTAAAGATTTGCCCAATTTCGCCGCCGTCAAAGCCGCCCTCGCGAGCTAATTTACCCACGTATTACCCTCTGCGTTGCGGCCTAGTTTGGCCGCAACCCCTTTGCCTCCGAAATCGAAAGCCCCTTTTCCATGAGCCAGCCGAATCCCTTCAACACGCTACAAAAGTTCACCGCCAATGGTGAGAGCCATTCTTTCTACTCGTTGCCCGCGCTCGAAAAAGCCGGTTTCAACGTGAAGAAATTGCCGGTCTCGATCCGGCTGGTGCTGGAATCGTTGCTGCGCAATTGCGACGGTAAACGCGTCGCCGAGCCCGCCATCCGCGCGCTCGCGACCTGGGCGGCCAAGGCCGAGCGCACGGAGGAAATCCCCTTCGTCGTTGCGCGCATCGTGTTGCAGGATTTCACGGGCGTGCCGTTGTTGGTCGATCTCGCGGCGATGCGTGCGGCGGTGACCAAGCTCGGGAAAAACCCAAAAATCATCGAGCCGCTGGTGCCCGTCGATCTGGTCGTTGACCACTCGGTCCAAGTCGATTTCGCCGGCAGCGGCGACGCGCTTGCCAAGAATCTCGAACTCGAATTTTCCCGCAACCGCGAGCGTTATCAATTTTTGAAATGGGGCATGCAGGCCTTCGACACGTTTAAAGTCGTGCCGCCCGGCATCGGCATCGTCCACCAGGTCAATCTCGAGTATCTCGCCAAAGGCGTACTCAGCGCCGGTGGCGTGTATTATCCCGACACGCTCGTCGGCACTGATTCGCACACGACGATGATCAATGGTCTCGGTATCGTCGGCTGGGGCGTCGGTGGCATCGAAGCCGAAGCCGGCATGCTGGGTCAGCCGGTTTATTTCCTCACGCCCGACGTCGTTGGCGTGTATCTCACGGGTGCGTTGAAAGAAGGCGTCACCGCCACGGATCTCGCGCTCACGCTCACGCAGCAACTCCGCAAGGCCAAGGTTGTCGGCAAGTTCGTCGAGTTCTACGGCCCGGGCGCGGCCGCGCTCCCCGTAGTAGATCGCGCGATGATCGCCAACATGGCGCCCGAATACGGTGCGACCATGGGCTTTTTCCCTATCGACGCCGAGTGCTCGAATTATCTCCGCGCCACGGGTCGCGATGAAAAACAAGTCGCCACCTACGAAGCTTACTACAAGGCGCAAGGCCTCTGGGGCATTCCGCAGAAAGGCGAAATCGAATATTCCACGGATCTCGCGCTCGATCTCTCGACCGTGGGGCCGAGCGTCGCCGGTCCGAAGCGCCCGCAAGATCGCATCGAGCTCTCGAAGATGAAGCAGGAGTTTATCAGCGCCTTCTCGAAGCCCGTTACGGAAAATGGTTTTGGCAAAAAAGCCGAAGAGTTTTCGACCGTCACCGCTGAAGTCGGTGGCACGAAGCTCGGCCACGGTTCCGTTTTGATTGCCGCCATCACCAGCTGCACCAACACTTCCAACCCGAGCGTGATGCTCGCGGCCGGCTTGCTCGCCAAGAAGGCCGTCGCGAAGGGCCTCAAAGTAAATCCCCTCGTCAAATCCTCGCTCGCGCCCGGTTCGCGCGTCGTCACGGACTATTTGGAAAAGACCGGTCTCGCGCCTTACCTTGATCAGCTCGGTTTCCAGACGGTCGGCTACGGCTGCACGACGTGTATCGGAAACTCCGGCCCGCTCTCGGCTCCGATCGAAGAAGCGGTCGTGAAGAACGACCTCGTCGCTGCCTCCGTGCTCTCGGGCAACCGCAACTTCGAGGCCCGCGTTCATCAGAACATCAAGTCCAACTTCCTGATGTCGCCGCCGCTCGTGGTGGCCTTCGCGCTCGCGGGTCGGGTGGATTTGGATTTGTCGACCGAGCCGCTCGGTCATGATCAATCTGGCGCACCGGTCTTCCTGAAAGACATCTGGCCCTCGCTCCAAGAAGTGCGCGATCAGATGCAGGCTGCGCTCAAACCGGAAGTTTTCCGCAGGCTCTACACGAACTTCGCCGAACAAAATCCGAAGTGGAACGAAATCCCCTCGACCGCGGGTAACGTCTACGCGTTCGACGTCAAATCGACCTACATCCAAGAGCCGCCGTTCTTCACCAACTTCTCGCTCACTCCCGGCGCCATCAAACCGATCACTGGCGCGCGCGCGCTGGGTATTTTCGGCGACTCCGTCACGACCGACCACATCTCTCCGGCCGGCGCGATCAAGAAGAGCTCGCCCGCGGGCAAATTCCTCTTGGATAACGGCGTCACGTTTGAGGATTTCAACTCCTACGGCTCACGGCGCGGCAACGACCGCATCATGACCCGCGGCACGTTTGCCAACGTCCGCATCAAGAACCTCATGCTCGGCGGCGAAGAAGGCGGTAACACGCTCGGCGCAGACGGCGTGAAAACCTCCATTTACGATGCGTCCATGGCATACCAGAAAGCGGGCACGCCGCTGATCATCCTCGCGGGCCAAGAATACGGCACGGGTTCGTCGCGCGACTGGGCGGCCAAGGGCACGAACTTGCTCGGCGTCAAAGTCGTCGTCGCGCAGAGTTTTGAGCGCATTCACCGCTCCAATCTCGTCGGCATGGGCGTGTTGCCCTTGCAGTTTAAGGACGGCACCACCGCCCAGACACTCAAGTTGGATGGCACCGAGACCTACGACGTCGTCGGCCTCGACGGCAGCATCAAGCCGCAACAAGACCTCACGCTGAAAATCACCCGTAAAAACGGTGCGATTGAAAACGTGTTGGTGCGTTGCCGCATCGATACGCCCATCGAAATCGATTATTACCAACACGGCGGGATTTTGCCCTACGTCTTGCGCCAGATCGTCGCTCAAAACTAAACGCCACTGCGCCCGATTGCCTTACGCCTGATATTGGCCTAAGGTGAACATGTGGCCCACGGGTTAAAACCCAGTGGGCCCACTCATTTTTTTATCCGTTCTGCTGATACATCCCATGCCTGAAACCACTCCATCCGTGTACCTGGTTGATGCGTACTCCGATCCCGTTGTGGTCCGGATTGAAGGACGTGCGTGCTTTCAAAACAGCGCCTGCTTGCGCGATTTTGTCGGCGAAATGCTCCGGCAAGGCCGCCAGCGCTTCGTGATCGATTTTCAAAAATGCACGACCATGGACAGCACCTTTCTAGGGGTGCTGGCGGGTGTGGCGTTGGAACTGCGCAAAAGTACGCCTCCCGGCAGCATCGTGCTGGCGCGAGTCTCAACTCGGAATCTCGAGCTGATCCGCAACCTCGGGCTCCATCGTCTCTTGACCGTCGACTCCAGCGAGGCCGTGGCGCCGCTCGGCCATTGCGAGACTGCGCTTACCGGCCCAGAGAAAGGTGAACACGACAAGGCGCGCGATGTCCTTGAAGCCCACGAACATCTCGTCGCGGCCGATGAAAATAATCGGGCTAAATTTCAAGACGTCTTGGCCTTTTTGAAAACCCGCGTCGACCAACCCGAGTGACGCGGCGGCCCGTCCGGGCGCTTCGCCCCGTCGCTTTTAGAGCTTAGGGTCTAGCTGTTTTTGATGACTTAAATGCGCGCCCAATGCGGCGCACGTCTTGCCACCGAGGCCGGTACGAGCAAACCTTCCAGACATTCATGACCGCCACGCCTTCTCCTGCCGTCGCTGCCGAACCGCTTGACCGTTTTTCCCTGCCCGATGCCGGCGGGCATTTTGGTCGTTATGGTGGAGTTTTTGTGCCGGAGACACTGATGACCGCACTGCAGGATCTAGGCGCGGTCTATGAAAAAGCGCGGCTCGACCCCGCGTTTCAGGCTGAGCTCAAAAACCATCTGAAGGAATTTGCGGGTCGTCCGACCGAGTTGTACTTCGCCGAGCGTCTCACGCGCCACTGCGGCGGCGCGAAAATTTATCTCAAACGCGAAGACCTGCTGCACACGGGCGCCCATAAAATCAATAACGCGCTCGGACAGGCCTTGCTCGCCCTGCGTATGGGCAAAAAGCGGATCATCGCCGAGACCGGAGCTGGCCAGCACGGCGTCGCGACGGCGGCGGTGTGCGCGAAATTTGGCCTCGAATGCGTGGTTTACATGGGCGCCGTCGATATGGAGCGCCAGGCCTTAAACGTCTTTCGGATGCGTCTCATGGGCGCGGAAGTGCGCGCGGTGACCTCTGGCCAAAAGACCCTGAAGGATGCGGTGAACGAAGCGATGCGCGACTGGGTCACGAACGTCCGCAGCACGCATTATATTTTGGGTTCTGCGCTCGGATCGCATCCGTATCCGATGATGGTGCGCGATTTTCATCGCGTGATCGGCCAGGAAACCAAGTCGCAGCTACTCGCGCGCGAAGGCCGCTTGCCGGATGAAATGATTGCCTGCGTCGGCGGTGGATCAAATGCCATCGGGTTCTTTTTCGATTTTCTTGAAGATAAATCCGTGCGACTCGTCGGCGTCGAAGCCGGTGGACGCGGCATCAAGCGCGGCGAACATGCGGCACGATTCGAGGGCGGAAAGCTCGGCGTACTCCAAGGCGCGAAAACTTACATTTTGCAGGATCCCGACGGGCAAATCGAACTCACGCATTCGGTGAGCGCTGGGCTGGATTACGCAGCGATCGGGCCGGAGCATGCCTATTATCGGGACCGCCAGCGCATCGACTTTGCCTATGCTTGCGACGACGAAGTGATGGAGACGTTTCAATTGGTTTCTCGGCTGGAGGGGATCATTCCCGCGCTCGAGAGCACGCATGCTTTGGTGCACGGTTTGAAGCGCGCCAAGGCGATGCGTTCCGACGAAATTTTGGTCATCAATCTCTCTGGCCGCGGGGATAAAGATGTGAACCAAGTGGCGAAAATCCTCGGCGTTTCTTTATGAAATCGATGACCGGATACGGCCGTGCGACCGGCGTGATTTTGGGTGACACGCTTACCGTGCAAGTCAGCGCGGTGAATCGCAAGACGCTCGATCTTACGATGAAACTCCCGCCCGATTGGGAGAGTTTGGAATCGGCGGTCGGCGAGTGCGTGCGTCGCTACGCGGCGCGCGGCAAAGTCCATGTGCAGATTGAACTCACGGGCGCGGCGGGAGCCCCTGAAGAAATTTGGGACGAAGACGCGGCGGCCAACGTGTTGGATCGCCTCTCTGGTTTTGCGGCGCGGCAGGGCGTCGCGTTTACGCCTACGGCGGAACTGCTGTGGGAAATCGCGCGGGCGCAGCGTAAATCAGATGATTTCCCAAGCGCGGAGTCGGCGCAAGCCACCGTGCTGGCGACCGTCGAGATCGCGCTGCGTGCCTTCGCCGCGATGCGGGCCAAAGAAGGGGAGTCGCTCTTAATTGATTTTCTCGGTCGCTTGGAAATTTTACGTCGCAACGTCGAAAGCGTGGCCCTACGTGCACCCTTGGTGCCGATTGCCTACCGCGATCAACTGCTACAACGACTGCGGACGGCCGAACTGGAGCTTAACTTGGAGGATGAGCGCGTGCTCAAGGAAATCGCGCTTTTTGCCGATCGTTGCGATGTCACCGAGGAGCTCACTCGGCTGCGTAGCCATCTTGAACAGTTCGCGGCGCTGCTGAAATCTGACGGTGAAATCGGACGTAAGTCGGAATTTATTTTGCAGGAAATCGGCCGAGAAGTGAACACCATCGGCAGTAAGGCGAACGATCTGACGATCTCGCGTGCGGTGATCGAACTTAAGAACGAGCTCGAACGGATTCGCGAGCAGATCGCTAACGTCGAGTAAGCACAGCGCGACGACGCGACTGCGGCGGTTTTAGTTGGGCTCGCGGAACGATTGCCAGAGATACAGCAGCACGCCGATGCAGATGCCGGAGTCGGCGACGTTGAAGCTGGGATACGCATAATTGCCGAAGTGCAGGTCGATAAAATCGATCACGTGGCCGTAGCGGAGGCGGTCGATGACATTGCCCACGATGCCGCCGCACAATAGCCCGAAGCAGACCTGGCTTTTGGCCTCCTGCAAACCGAGCGCGCGGCGCCAGAGGAAAATAGCGATCAGGGTCACCAGTGCGAACACGGCGAGGAGTAAGCTTTGTCCGCTGAACATGCTCCACGCCGCGCCGGTATTGCCGACGTGTACGATGTAGAAAAAATCACGGATCACGGTGATCGCACCGTGTTCGGCTCCATAGGTCGGGTAGGGCAATGAGGCGACGATCGCTTGTTTGGAGAGTTGGTCGGCGATCAACACAATCAGCGCCAGCAGTAGCAACTTCCGATACGCCCAAAGTCGCCGCAACCTTGAGGGTTGCGGCTTCTCGGTAATCAAGTCGGTGTGGCCCGCTTGCACCTTCGGTTGCGCCGGCGGTTTATCCACGGTTAAATTCTACGGTAAACCGGATCGGCTGCGGGTGGGATTTATTCGTCGCCACCGCCGTCGTCGCTGTTGCTGCTGCTCGGGGCGCCGTCTTCACCCATTTCGCCGAGGATGCCGGCTTGGGTGCGAGAACGGTGGCGGTTGCGCTCGAGTTCTTTCTGCGCGTTGGCGGAGTAGCGCGTGAAGGGCACCGCCAGCAGGCGATCGCGCGCGATCGGTTCCTGCGTGATTTCACAGACGCCATAACTGCCGTCTTTGATACGCTTGATGGCGGCATCAATTTCGCCGAGCGCCTCTTGTTCGCTCGAAACGAGACTGAGGGCGAAGTCGCGGTCGAAGGTATCCGTGCCAGCGTCGGCCATGTGTTGACCGTAGGAAGAGAGATCGCCGGCGTCGTCTTTGGACGAGCGCTTGAGCGTTTCTTCCGAGTGCAATTCGATGCCGGCGGTGAGGTGGCGACGGAGGTCGAGCAGGAGTTTGTAGTAGCGTTTAAACTTATCAGGCACCTCGACCTCGTGGATGGCTTCGATCGATTTCACCTTCTTGGGATTGAAGCCTAAAATGTCAGCGAGCGACGCGGCCTTTACGTGGCTGGGCTTAACGGCTTTCTGCAACGCGAGCGCTTGTTTAGTGGCGCTGGGTTTGGCGGCGACGGTCTTGGTGGACTTTTCAGTCTCGACTTTTTCGACGGTGGTTTTGGCGATGGCCCGGACTTCGTCCAAGCTGAAAGCGATGGGTTTGGCGGTGGCTTTGCGCTTCAGGATGCTGTCGCGCAAAGCGTTTTTCTTTGAAGGTTTTTCCATGGTGGTAGATTTCGCAACCGGCGCGGGCGCTGGTTTTGCCACGGTCTTCGTCGGCTTCTTTGCGACGACTTTGACCGGAACCTTGGCGGCCGCTTTCACCGGAGGCCGTGCCTTCGGTTTGACGGACGGCTTCGCTTTCACCTTGGGCCGAGGGGCGGGCTTGGAGGTTTTGGCGGCAGGTTTCTGTGGCTTTTTATTTTTTTTGGCCATGGGAGTTTTGGAGGGTGGTTAAAGCTTACGGGATCAGTGACTGAACGCAACGTGGACATATTTCGCCGAAAGTCTCCGTCGCGGTGAGGGTCGGGACCGAGCGCCAGCAACGCGGGCAGCGACGGTGGCCAAGCTCGGCACAAGGGCGGACGGCGACGGTGAGCGTCGCAGCCGGCGCGGCCGCGGTGATCGATACAGCGGAAACGATGAACAACTCGGGGAGAAAGTTACGGTGACGTTCTAGTACTGCGTGGGTAATGTCGTCAGAAGCGGCGCTGATCGCGACGGCCGCATCGAGCGATTTACCAAGTTGGCCGGCGGCGCGGAGGGGTTCGATCGCCTCGGTGACTTGGGCGCGCACTTTGAGGAGGGCGGCGAAATCGATTTCGAGCGTGGAGTCCGTCCAATCAGCCGGGGCGACAGGCCAATCTTGGAGGTGTACGGAATCCGGGCCGTATTCGGTGTTCGCCACGGCATAGGACCAGGCTTCGTCGCTCGTGAAGGTCAAAATGGGCGAAAGGATTTTAACCAACGTGCGGAAGATATGGTGGATCGCGGTCTGCGAGGATCGGCGCTGCGGATTGTTAGTACCGAGCGTGTAGAGACGGTCTTTTAAGATGTCGTGATAGACGGCCGAAAGCGTGACCGCGCAGAACTGATTGCAGAGTTGGTAGACGCGGTGGAATTCGTAGGCGTCGTACGCGGCGGTGGTTTCGCGGAGCAAGGTCGCGGTTTGGTGCAACGCCCAGCGATCGAGCGCGTCCATCTGCGCGACGGAGACGGCGTCTATCGCGAAGTTGAAATCGAAGAGGTTGGAAAGTTGGTAGCGGAAACAGTTGCGAAAAAGACGATACGACTCGCCGACGTTTTTCAGGATTTCGTCGTCGACGGGGATGTCGTCGCGGAAATCTTGGGAGGCGATCCAGAGGCGGATGACATCGGCGCCGTGGGTGGCGATGTAGGCGTCACTCGTCTGGGGTTTTTGATACGTGCTGCTCTTGGAGATTTTCTGGCGGGCTTTGTCGACGATGAAGCCGTGGGTGAGGACGGCTTTGTAGGGCGCGCCGCCGAAGGCGATGATGCTCG
>CAJAFD010000243.1 GCA_903938935.1 uncultured Opitutia bacterium | reverse complement strand
TCCATTGCATGATTGGCTGGTTTTTCTGCCGCTCCTGCTCTTGTCCGCTCTGATAATCTCCAAGCTGCCCCTTACGCAACGGGTCGGTTTCATGGCGCTGGGTGTCGGCTTCACGCTCTTTATGCCGATCATCTATGCGGTGATGGGGTTTCTGGTCGGCGTGACCAGTGGCTGGCTCTATAATCTCTTCGCCCAGTGGATCGGCGGCATTGAGGTCGAGATCGATTAAGCGCGAGGGCCGGCGCGACCCGCGGGGCGGTTTAAGGTGTGGTGCGGCTGGAGACGAAGCTGCCGGCGCGGGTGAAGCGGTGGTTGACCGGGCGGCGTTGGTCGGGGGTGAGCGGCGGGAGCGCGGGGAGCGTGTCGGCTTTGGCGGTGGCGAGTTGCGTGCGGCAGAGCGCGCGGAACGTGTCCCAGCGTTCGGCCAAAAACAGTTCGGCGGCGGCGCGGCGGTCGGTGCGCGTGGCGATATCAGCGGGCAACGTGATCGGGGCGGAGCGGGCCGTCTGCCGGAGCAAGCTGCGCCACTCGGTGAGCAGGCGGTCGACGTCGCCGCGGCCGGCAAATTCCTGGGCATCGACTACCTGGCGAGTCGATTCGTGGGTGGAGACGATGGCGGAGACGACCTCGCTGGCGCCGAAGCCGTAGCCGGGCGGGAGCCCTTCGTGCAGGTAACCCTCGATGGTGGTGCGGCGGTAGGTGCGTTCGCAGAGGGCGGCGAGGCGGCCGAGGCGGCGGGGGTGGGTGCCGGCGAAACGGTCGGCGGCGAAGAGATTGGCGCAATCGAAGAGGAGCGCGTCGAGCGGGTAGCGGCGGTCCTCGAGGGCGGCGGCGAGGGCGAGACCTTCGGGGCCGAGGTAGCAGGCGACGATGGCGCCGCGGGCGGTGAGTTGGAGGTCGCGGTCGAGCACGCCCACGCGTTGCCATTGCCAGAGCGGGGTGGGTTGGACGGAGAGGGTGAGGCAGGCCGGGCGGTGCGTGCAGGTGAGGCAGGCGAGAAAAGGATCGCGTTCGCGGCGGACGAGGCGGGCGCGGCCGGTATCGGTGCGATGGTGGCAAGGGAGCTCGGTCTCGGGCGGGAGCGCGGCGGTGGTTTCGGCGCCGAAGGCGACGGGAGTATCGGTGAAGAAACGGGTGGCGCTGGCGGCGGCGAGGGCGGCGGTGGGCGCGCCGGGGTAAAGCTGGCGCAGGAAGAACGCCCACGGGAGCGGCGCGGCGCGTTTGAGGCGGAGCGGGGCGGCGCGGCGGAGGCGCGGGGTGGAGCTGGAGACGAGGACGAAGCCGTACTCGTCGAGGCCGCGGCGGCCGGCGCGGCCGACCATCTGGAGTAAGTCGTGGGGCGGTATCTCGTGCTCGATGGGGCCGAGGTTGAAATGGGAGGCGGTGATGAGGACGGAGCGCAGGGAGAAGTTGATGCCAGCGCTGAGGCCGAGGGTGGCGAAGACCGCGCGGAGTTGGCCGGCCTTGGCGAGCGGCTCGATGAGCCCGGCGCGCTGGGCGTAGGCGAGGCCACTGTGGTGGTAGGCGACGCGTTGGCGGAGGAGTTTGGCGAGGGCGGGGCCGGCGAGTTGTTCTTGCTCGGGAGTCAGGGAGAGCGGCTCGGCGAGCGGAACCTCGCGGGCGAACTGGCGGGCGAGACGTTCGGCGTCGTGGCGGTGCGGGGCAAAGATCAGCACTGGGCCGAGGCCCTCGCGGAGGGCGCCGGCGATCCGGCGTGACCAAAAGCCCTCGATGGTACGCGGGAGGCCGGCAATGAGATCGTCGACTTCGACTTCCTCGAGCGGGACGGGGCGTTCGCGGTGGCTGACGACTTCGACGCGGCGGCCGAGACGTTGGAGCCAAGCGGCGACGTCGTGGGGGTTGGCGACGGCGCCGGAGAGGAGGAGAAGTTGGAGCTCGGGCGGGGCGGAGAGGAGGGCGCCCTCGTAGTGGTTGCCGCGAGCGGTATCGGCGAGCCAGTGGTATTCGTCGATGACGAGGAGGTGGAAGGGCGCGAGGTCGTTGGGGCGCGTGGGGTGGGCGGGGGCGATCTGGCTTTGGACGGCTTCGAGGGTGGCGACGACGAGCGGGGCCGTGGGGTCGATGGTGATGTCGCCGGTGATGATGCCCACGCGCCAACCGCGGGCGCGCCATTCGGCGTATTTGTCGTTGGCGAGGGCGCGGGTGGGGACGGTGAACAGCGCGCGGCGAGCGAAATTCGTCTGCTCGGCCCAGCGCTCGAAGACGTAGGTTTTGCCCGCGCCGGTGGGAGCGTCGATCACGACATCGCGCCCGGCCTCGAGGGCACGGATCGCCTCGGCCTGCCAGCGGTCGGGGAGGACGAGTTTTTGAAGGCCGGCGAAAGCGTCGGTCAGCACGGCAACGAACGTGCGCGGGCGCGGAGGCGCGTCAAACCGTGGCCGGGATTTCTGGCGGAAATTTTTGCGTGGCGATCTGCGGCCGATGATCAAGCGAGGGAACATCGCCGCGGGGTCGCACACCCATTAGCGCGGATGCGAGGGGCAGTGGTTTTCTAACTTTGTGCCGGTGATGGCGGTTCGCTCTAGCCAAACGGCCCTTTGCTCCGCATGTTCTTCCTTTCGTCTCCGACACCATTACCAACCGATGATAGCTGCCATGATCGTTATTTCACTCTTAATTGCCCTCGTGGCCACCGAGCCCGACGCGTCCGAAAGGGACAAGGCACCGGAGCCGGCCCCGCCGCGCCCGAAGAAAGTGAAGTAAACGCGGGCGGGACGGCACCGGTCGGGGAAAATTCAAAGAACGTTAAGGCGTTCATCGAAAGCAAAGGAGGGCGTTGACCTCCGACTCTGTTGAGCAAGTGCCACCGTGCCCGCGCGCCGCGATCAGGTAACGCCGCCAAATCTTAGACCGCCGAGATTGCCAGCGCCGGCGCGGGGCCTTTGGCTCGCGGGATGAACCGCCGTGATTTCTTGGTTAACTCGTCGTTGTTGGTTTCCGCCGGCCTCGTGGCCCGCGCGCAGTCCGCCGCTCCTGCTTCCGCTCCCTCCGCCTCGCCTGCGTCCAAGGCGCCACCCGCTCCGGCGGTGACCGCGTTTCGCCTGCTGCGGCGCGACGTCGGGATCTTCACCGGTCGCGGCGGCACCATCGGTTGGCTCTCCAACAAAGACGCGCTCGTCGCCGTCGACACCCAATTCGCGGACACGGCGGCGTTGTTTCTTGCGGGCTTGCCCGGCCGCGGCGACCGCAAGCTCGACGTCGTGATCAACACGCACCACCACGGCGATCACACCGGCGGCAACGCCATCATGAAGCCCGCGGCTCAGTCGATCGTCGCGCACGCGAACGTCCCCAAGCTCCAATTCAACGCCGCCGAAAAATCCGGCACCCTCACCAAACAAGTCTATGCCGACACGACGTTCCCCATCGTGTGGCGCCGCGAGCTCGGCGGCGAGATCGTGACCGCGCAGTATCATGGCGCTGCGCACACCAGCGGCGATGTGATCGTGACCTTCGAGAAGGCCAACGTCGTGCACATGGGCGACCTCTTGTTTAACCGCATCTATCCCGTCGTGGACCGTCCGTCGGGCGCGAGTTTCCGCCACTGGATCACGGTGCTCGAAGAAGCCGCGAAAACGTATCCCGCCGACGCGATCTACGTCTTCGGCCACGGCAGCGCGAAATACGGCGTGACCGGCCAACGTGGCGACCTCCTCGTGTTTCGTGACTACATCGCCGCGCTCCTCGCGCACGTCGAAAAACAAATCGCCGCCGGCGAATCGAAAACCAAAATCGCCGCGCTGGAGAATCTCCCCGGCTTCCCGGATTTCCATCTGCCCTTGCCCAATCGCCTCAGCGGCAACCTCGGCGCGGCTTACGACGAATTGACCGAGAAAAAAGTCTGAGTCAGCAGGGCAGGTTTTGCCGCGGCGCGTTTCCGTTTGCAGGCACGAGCCGCGCGCGCCTAACTTCGCTCAACTCCGTCATCACCCATGAACTTCGCGACCTTCTTCAAGACCTTCGTTTTTCTCGTGCTGCTTTTCGTCATGCTCTACGTGGGCATGAACAACACGCACCCGATCGATTTTTATTTCCCGATCGCGGGCACGACCGCGAAGAAACCGATCCATGAAGCGGCGTCGCTGATTTTCTTCGGCATCTTCGCCATCGGCGTGCTCGCCGGTACGATGTTGCACGGCGGCGGCAAGGGCGGCGCCAAAAAGAGCGGCTCCAGCGGCAAGGATAAGTAAACGCTCGTTCGTCGACTCGCCTCGCTCGGACCCAGGTCTCGCCTCGGTTAAGATCGGCTGGGTCTTTGTTTCTTTTTGCTCGCTACCGCAGCGGTGATCGCTGCGTGCGGTCGCGGCACAACACCGTCGTTGAGCAATCACCAAAACGTGGATTGTCATCCCGCTCTCAACGTCATGTACTGGAGTTTCACATACCGGTTTCATGCGTCTGCGACCCGACCTTAGTGCCGCCGCGCTGGATTGTGAGAATCATCGTTTTCCTCTACCATTATGCACGTCTCTGTCCTCGTTTCTACGCCTTGCTTCACGCTGCGGTCCTTTTGGCTGACCTGTTTATTTACCTGCGGGGCTCTTCTTCCCGGCTTGTTGGCGCAGTCGGCGTCGACGGGCCGCGTCGTCGGGCGCATTTTCAATCCCTCCACGGGCGAGTACGTGCGCAACGCCGAGATCCGCGTGCAGGGCACGCAGAGCACGGTCTATTCCGAGGAGGGTGGCGTTTACCAAATCGATAATGTGCCGGCGGGTAGCGCCACGCTCCAGGTGGCATTTTCTGGTTACGAAACGGTCAGCGCCACGGTGACGGTCGCGGCCGGCGCGGCGGTCACGCGCGATTTCGAACTGGTGAGCACGCAGGTCAAACCGGCGGGCAAGGACGAGATCCTGCAGATCAGTAAGTTCGTCGTCACCACCGAGCGTGAGGGCAACGCCAAGGCCATCATGGAACAGCGGCGCAACATGAACATCTCCACCTCCGTCGCCGCCGACAGTTTCGGCGACGTCACCGAGGGCAACGTGGGCGAGTTCCTGAAGTTTTTGCCGGGTGTCGATGTGGAATACGTCGACGGCGTCAGCCGCGGTCCGCGTATCGGCGGTCTCGATCAGTCCTACGTTGGGGTTACGATGGACGGAGCGAGCATCGCCAGTGCAGATGCGTTTGTCTCTTACGGCGCCACCCTCAACGGCTCGACCGGTGGCCAGTCGCGCTCCGTGGGCTTTGAGCAGATGTCCATCACCGCCATCGAGTCCGTCGAGATCAACCGCACCTCCAGCGCCGACATGGATGCGAGCTCGCCCGCCGGTACGATCAACATGAAGACGCGCCGCGCCTTCGACCGCAAAGGCCGCCGTCTCGACTGGCAAGTCAGCATGAGCGCCAACTCCGGCACGATGACCACGCAGAAGGGTTACGGTCTCGACGATGTGCCCCGCTACGTCATCCGACCCAATTACCAACTCGATTACTCCGATGTATTCTTGAACCAACGCCTGGGCATCCGGCTCGGCCTGAGCAAGTCCAGCGTACTCGCGCAGCAACAATACGTCACGCACACCTACAACCGCACGCCGACGACCGCTGACCCGCGCCCCGTGGTGCTCACGGGCATCACGTTTGCCGACGGCCCGAAGTTGACCGACCGCTCCTCCATCACCCTCACCAGTGATTTCAAAGCCACCCCGCGCCTCGTGCTCTCATTTACGGGCATGTTCAACGCCTTCGAGAATTCCGGGCACACCTACAATCTCGCCTACACCGCCTCGGCCAACGGCGGCGCTGCTGCTACCGGCCGCCAAAACGTCCTCGGCGATGGCATCACGGAAATCCGTACCAATGGCCTCGCGACCAACACCTCCCGCGGCCTCACCCTCGGCGGTGGCAGCGCGATTAAGCTCACCAACACGACCACGCTCACGCCAAAATTTGAATACAAACTCAACGGCCTCACCGTGGACGGCGTCTTCAATTACTCCCGCTCGAAAAACGATTACGAGACTTCCAGCCGCGGCACGATCCGCGTCGAGACCGCCAACATCAACAACGCCGATTTCCGCGCCACGCGCTCGGATCCGCTCTCGGCTGAGTGGAACCTCGTACAGACCGGCGGTGCCGATTGGTCCAACCTCGCCAGCTTCACCAATCCCCGCACCACCGAGGAAGGCCGCTTCGTCGTCACCGAGATCTACACCGGCGAAACCAACGCCAAATACATCCTGCCTTGGGCGCTACCCACCTCCATCAAGTTTGGCGGCAAGTGGGCCGAGGAGCGCCGCATCTCCGACAACGCCGTGCCCTACCTCGTCTACAGCTACAACGGCCCCGGCGGCGGCCCCACCGGCAGTTTCGCCAACTTCGCCTCCCCGCGGAAATTCAACACCGACTTTGGCCGCATCAACGCCCTCAACGTCGCCAACGTGCCCACGCTCGTCGACCGCAGCGCGCTCTCCGTGGTTTTCCGCGAACACCCCGAATATTTCGTGAACTCCGCCACGGTCGAAAATTACTACACGGGTACGATCGCGAATCATCGCGATTTCCTTCAGACCGTGTCGGCCGCCTACGGCATGGCCAACACCAAGCTCGGCAAACTCCAACTCCAGGGCGGCATCCGCTGGGAGCGCACCGAGACGACCTCCAAAGAGTTCGACCCCTACACCGCCGCCGAGGTGCAGGCCGCCGGATATCCCATTTCTGCCACCACGCGTCGGGCCACGACCATCGCCGGCATGAACTACCAGTTCCTCTCCCGCCCACGCACCACGCGCGAAGGCGACTACGATAACTTCTTCCCGAGCGCCTCGCTGAAGTATTCCTTCCGGCCCAACCTGCAGGGCCAAGTTGGCTACGCGCACGCCATCTCCCGCCCACCGATCGATGCACTGGCCGGCGTGTGGAACGTCAACGACGTCGCTCTCCTGATCACTGCGCCGAACCCCAACCTGAAGCCCGAGACTTCCGATAACTACGTCGCTCGCCTCGCCTACTATTTCGAGCCGGTCGGCAGTCTCACCGTGCTCGTGCAACAGACGGAAATCTCCAACCAACGCCTCACCGTGCGCGGTAAAGCGTCCGATTTCGGCTTCGAAAACGATCCCGAATACGCCGCCTACGATTTTCAATCGCTGGACAACAACGACTCGCTCTACCGCTACCGCAGTCTGGAATTGAGCTACAATCAGCAGCTCTCGTTTCTGCCCAAACTGCTGCGCACCGCCAACGTCAACATCAGCTACACGCGGAACTACGCCAATCAGTATTTCCCCGGCGTGACCCCGCACAAAGTCGCCGGCTCGCTCTCGTGGAGCATCCACCGCCTCAGCTTCCGTGGTGGCGCCGTGTGGCAGGATGACACGCCCTTCACGACCGTTTTTGGCCGTTATCAGCGGCACAACCTAAAGGTCGATTTCGGTGGCGCCTACCGCTTCTCCGATAAGGTGAGTTTCTTTTTTCAGGGCCGCAACGTGTTCAATGATCCCAACCTGCTCTACGAAGGCGATCCCATCCGCGGCCAACCCGGGTTGCTCTATCGCTACGGCAACTACGGGGTGAGTTGGATCTTCGGCGTGAAGGGCAGATTCTGAGTCAGCCGCCGCTGGCTCAGATCGGTCTGTGATCACGGTGAAGCCAATCAGGGCGGGGCAAAAGCCCCGCCCTAGGTGAAGCGTGGTTGCTCGGATATGAATGCCCGAGCGCGGCGACACCGGTTATCGCAACCGATCGTGGCGCACGCCAATGCGGGATTATGACGGCAGCGCCGAAACGCGGCTTGCTTCGTTTTTGGCCGGGCGCTTGGTTTAGCTTTTACGATGAATCACCCCATTCATACGTCTTCGCCGGACTGGCGGGTTTCGTTCTCCATGCGCTGGCTGTTGCTGACGGTGGCGCTCGTGCCGTTGGCGTTTATCGGGTGGATTTCGTTGGTGACTTATCGAGATGCGCCTTTCTGGGATGAATTTTCGACTACGTTGAATTTTTTGGTGCAGCTGCATGATAGTCGCTCTTGGCGTGAGGTGATCGGGCTTTTCGTGGCGGCGGACGGGCAGCATTGCATGGTCACGAGTCGAGCCATTTTCGCCGCGATTTATCTGCTCACGGGTAAAATCAACTTCATCGCCTTAGCCACCATCGGGAACGTGGCGATCGTGCTTGGGGTAGCGATCTTGGCTTGGCAGCCGCGCGAATTGAATCTGCGGCTCCTGTATCTGGCATTTTTAAGCCTGTTGATTTTCCAGCTGCAGCATTTTGAAAACCAGCTACTTTCCTACGCCGCGATCGATCATTATCTGGTCGTACCGCTGGCGGCGGGCAGCTTGGTGTTGTGGCAGCGCGGCACGCGCTGGGCGTTGGTGGGCGCGGTGGGGTTGGGCCTTGCGGCCGTATTCACGGCGGCCCAGGGGCTAGCCGTTTTCCTGGCGGGGTTGAGCCTGTTGGTGTGGCAACGGCGGTGGCGCGAGTCTTGGCTTTGGGCTGGTCTCGCGGTTGGGGTGGTGGGGTTTTTTGTGTTAACGGTGGACCTCGCTACGACGAGCGGCTTTCGGCTCACTAGCTTCGCGGCGCTGGCGGCGGCCTTGCGGTATTGGCTCACCTTGCTCGGGTCGGTGCCCGGCTTGGAGCATGGCGTGTTATCACCTGGGTTCGGGCTCATGGGCTTGGTGTTATTGGTTTATATTTTTTACAAGGGCGTGGCGCAGCGTGAGCCGGTGCTGGCGGCGTTTTTGATCTTTGTGCTAGGGGCCACGGTCTTGATTGCTTACGGGCGGTTCACGATGGCGTCGCCGCAGATCGCGCCGCGTTATTTT
>CAJAFD010000242.1 GCA_903938935.1 uncultured Opitutia bacterium | reverse complement strand
GCTCGTGGAGAATCACCACGCGCACGATCGCAACAGCGCACCACTTTCCGACAACGCCGTGCGACGCCTCGCGCGGCGTCTGCAACCTGCCACCATCGATGAACTCGCGTGCGTCATGCTCGCCGATAGTCGCGGCCGACCGCCGCTGGAGTCGCCCGAAACGATCGCGCGCATCGCCACGCTCACGGCGCACGCTCCGCGCCTGCAACTCGCGCAACTCGGGCCGCAACCGCTCATGCTCGGGCGGCACTTGATGGCGCTCGGCCGCAAGCCCGGCCCGGAATTTAAACGCGCCCTAGACGCCGCCTTCGAAGCGCAGCTCGATGGTGCGTTCGCGGATGAAGCGAGCGGCGTGATCTGGCTGCGAAATTTTCTCGGCTAACGTCAGCTCCGTCGCGCCGAGCGCGAGTTCGCCATCGGTGAGGATCCGCGCGCGCAGACCTCCCCTGCCCTTTAACCATTCCTCGGCGCCTGGCGCGACGGCGTGGTTCATCCAGTGGCAGGGCCGCGCTTCGCCCGTGCCAGCAAAACTCACGCCGCCGAGCGTAAACGTGCGGCCGATCAGCGTCGCCAGATCGACGCCGCCGATGAGCACGTTGCGTCGCAACACGCCCGCCGAAAGCGTCGACAGCGCGAAACGCTCGCGGAGCGCGGCGAGCGTTTCGGCCGAAAAAAACGTGATTTGTCCGTTGTAATCCGGGCGGTAGCCGTAGAAGCGATCGCTCTCGATGCCCCAGCCGGCGCGGCAACGAATCGTCGCGGGTTCTTCCGTGAGATGCGTCCCGGCTGGAAGGCTGCGACGGCCAAAAAAATTGTGGCCGGGGGATATGAAGAAGCGTTCGAGCGTGACGTGCATCCGCGGGCGACAGCAAGGCGGCGCGAGGCGCGCGTGACAAGGCGGGGAAATCCAGCGAGCGGACACAAAAAAGGCGGCCGGAAAATCCGGCCGCCAGAACTGAGTATATTATTCTAAGCTACAAAACTTAGAAGGTCTTACGCACAGACACGTAGAAGAAACGGCCAGCGGGACGAGAAACGAAGCTGTTGTCGTAACCGACTGAATCGTAGTAGAGGTGCGGTTGTTTATCGAGGGCGTTATCCACACCGAGGGTCAACCGAGTGTTCTGCGTGAAGGGGATCAGACCCGTCGGAATATCCCAACCGTAGAAGGCATTGAAGGTGTAGTAAGAATCCACTTCGTAGCCATCACGCACGTAGTCACCGTAAGGTCCGATGAAGTTATTGGTGATACCAGCGCTGTGCTCTTTGCGCGACCAGAGCATGCTGCTTTGGATACGAATGCGTGGGTAGCCGTCACGACCCGCCACATTGACAGGATTGGTCGTGCGGGTGAATCCGTAGAACTTGGTGTAGCTAGCGCTGCTACGCAGCGAGAACTGACCGTAGTTGGTGGTGCGCTTGCGGTAATTCACTTCCATGTCGTAGCCTTCGATCTTCTGGAAGGCGAGGTTGAGCACGCCGTCCAAGATGGAACGAATGCGACCGGGAACCGTGACCGTCTGACCAGGAGCAACTGCCGTGGTGGCATTGTTGGGGCCGCTCAACACGTTGATGGCCGCGCTGGTGGTGTTGGTGTAGGTTTCGGTGCCGGAATCACGCGTGATCAGGCCAGCCGTGCCGCCGCCGACTTCGTTTTGACGAATGAAGGAGGTGCCGGTGGTGGTGATCAGGTTTTCTTGCTCGATGCGGAAGTAGGAACTGCCGAAGGAGAGGCCTTGGAGTTTCTTCCATGGCACTTCGAACACAAAACCGTATTGCATGCCCTTAGCCGTTTCCGGGGTCAGGTTGGGGTTACCACCCGCGCGAACGAGGCGCTGCGTGGCGGCACCGTCAAACGGGTCGCCGGTAAGCGCTTGAGGACGACGCAAGTCGGGCAGTGCGTTGGGGAGGGACTCACGAATGCCACCGAAGAGCTGGGGCAGGGTCGGCGCGCGGAAGGCTTCGTTATAAGTGGCGCGCAGCACGAGGGATTTGATCGGCTGGTATTTAATGCCGTAATACGGGGTGACGCCGGAGTCGTAGCCTTCGCTGAATTTCTCAAAGCGACCAGCGACGGTTAGCGCCAAGCTGTGCACGAGAGGGAGTGAACCCGAGCGGAGGAGGGGGGCATTTAGCTCCATGGCGACGGATTCAACGGTGCGACGAGCGTTGGTCGAATCAGCGAGTTTAACCTGACCGATGATGTCGTCCAAGGTGGTCGAGATCGAGTCATTCGCTTCGCCGAACTTTTCTTTACGGGCCTCGAGGAGAACCGCGCCGCCGAGCGTGCCGGTGGGCAATTCAAAGATGTCACCCGAGATTTGACCGTGCCACAGATCGAGGGTGGAGTAGCCGCCCTTTTGGCTGGTGACGCGAATCGAATCGAGCACGGACGTGGGGTTGCGGTAAGAGGCGCCGCCGAAGATGTTAAGCGCTTCGGGAGTGTTCTTGGCGAGGGACGCGCGGAGTCGGCTCTCGGAGATGGCGTTGGTGGTCACATCAACCACTTTGTCGTTGTCGTAGGAGTAATAAGTATCCCAGTTCCAACGCGAGAGGATCGTGCCCTTGACGCCGGCGACCATGCGGTAGGAGTCATTGGTGATGTCAGCTTTGCGAGCGCCGATATCGACCGGACGGAAGTTGAACGCGACATCGACGCCGAAGGGATTCCAATAATTGGTCTTAGGAACGATGATGTTGTTATCGCCAGCGGTCGAGATGGGCGAAGGAGCCAACTCAATGTGGGATTTGTTCTGCTGGAACGCCGTTTCCAAGTAGAAGTTGGTGTTGGGCGTGAGGTCGTAGCGGAAGGTGGTGTTAATACCCGTGCGCTCGACTTCTGGGGTCAGCCAAACGAATTCTTGGAAGTTATAAAGATTGGAGGGGTTACCACCGGGCGAGAGGCGTTGCGCTTCATAAGTGCCAGCAGCAGCGGCATTATAAGTGCCACCCGTGGAGGAGCGCGAAGGGTTGGTGAAACTGGGCGTCGCGGAGGAGAGCGTGCCAGCAGCAGCGCCGCCCGTGCCGGGCAAGCGGGTGATGGCAGCGCCCGCGGCCAAGCCGGGGATGTTGACACCATTAACACCGTTGATCTGGCCAGCGGCGGGACCGGTGAGACCGATACGAGCCTGGGGACCGGTACCCGAGCGAAGGTCGAAATAACCGGCCGCGGCGTCCGCGACGTAGTTGCCACCCTGAGCGGCAAACTTCGTGGTCAAATCGGCGTTATTGGCAAAATCGGTATCAGCGGCCTTCAAAGCGGCGCGCTCGAAGCGGGTGATGCCGACAGTGGCACTAGCCTTACCGCTCGAAGCACCGCCGAAAAAGGAATAGGTCTTTTCCGCGACGTCCGTATTGAGCGAATTGCCGTAGCTCACATCGAGTTCTGCACCCGTGTAATCTTTACGGAGGATGATGTTGACGACACCGGAAGTGGCATCCGCACCGTAGATAGCAGAGGCACCATCTTTGAGCACTTCGATGCGCTCAACCATGGCCAACGGGAAGCGGTTAAGGTCAACGAAGACCGTACCGCCGGAGTTATTACCCGTGGGGGCCACACGACGACCGTTGACGATCACCAAAGTGTTATTGGCGCCGAGACCACGCAAATCGAGGGCTGTAGAGCCACGGACGGAAGCCGTGGTGCCACCTTCGTTGATGCCGATAGCACCAGCCTCAGGCAATTCACGGAGCAAGTCGGTGAGGTTAGTGCGGCCAGTTGCGTCGATTTCTTGACGGCTGATGACCTTGATCGGGGATGGCCCTTCAATGTCGACGCGCTTGATGTTTGAGCCGGTGACTTCGAATTTCTCGAGTTTGACTGGCTTGGTGGAGGAGTCGGTGGTTTCAGTCCCAGCAACGGGCTTCACACTCGTCTGCGCGACCAGAAGGCCGGCACCGAAAAGTGAAGCAGTCGTGAGACGCAGTGCGGCGTTAGCGGCCGTGGTCAGCGTTTGTTTCATGGTTTTTGGTTTAGGATGTAGCGGTCTCGAATCTAATGTAGATAACTAGATTCGATAATTTAACCCCATAATCATGAACCGTGGTGAAATGAAAATCAACGCGAATTTTCACGATCGTAACCTCACCCGCGAAAACCCGAAGGGATTGACTCATAGTGGAGATCACTGCCTCATGATGCCCAAAAAAATTCACCATGAGGCCCATTAGCTTTTTCAAACTGATAATCGCCAGCTTTTCGCTGTTTTCTCTCCACGCCGCTCCGCCCCCACAGATCCCCATCGAGACCCTGTTCGCCGAAGTCGATATGGCCTCGGTATCCATCTCGCCCACAGGACGCTATCTCACTTGGCTCGCCCCAAAAAATCAGCGTATCAATCTGGCCATCCTCGATCGAGAGACCAATAAATTACGCTGGCTCACCGATATGAAAGAGGAGAGTGTGACAGCCTACCAATGGGTTAAGAAAGATCGCATTCTTTTCGCCCAACAATGGGCCGGCCGCGAGGAATACGGCATGTTCGCCTGCAACCCCGATGGCACCAACCTGATCATTATCAATAAACTGC
>CAJAFD010000241.1 GCA_903938935.1 uncultured Opitutia bacterium | reverse complement strand
GCGTATTACGAGGTGTCCGGGCAAACGTGGTGGTGCCTCCGCTTCATTCTGCCTGCGGTACCCGCTCTGATTATATCCGCGCTTTTTACGTTGGATTATTTT
Source organism: uncultured Opitutia bacterium (assembly GCA_903938935.1). GTDB lineage: Bacteria > Verrucomicrobiota > Verrucomicrobiia > Opitutales > Opitutaceae > Tous-C4FEB. The sequence continues at coordinate 2,226 of CAJAFD010000241.1, read as the reverse complement.
TTAGCGACCCACCCGCGCACCTTGCGAATCGCGTCTACTCTGCTGGCGTTTTGGGCCATCGGGTTGTCGGTATTTTGGACGCGCGAGTTTCATACGCTATTCAGTAAAACCTATGAGCAAGCCTACGCCGAAATCGGCCACTGGTCGCACGATCATCTCCCTGCCAACACCGTGTTGCTCACCAACAATGACAGCGGCGCGCTTTATTATTACACGTCGTTCCCGATTCTGCGTTGGGACCAAATGAGCTCCGCCGAATTCACCCAACACGCCGCGCACCTCACGCGGGCCGATCGCCCGCTGCATCTGATCACCACTGAGGCCGAAGAACATCATGTCCTCACCCAGCGCGTACCCGCACGCTGGGAAAAAATCACGACCGTCGCCCAGCGCAGCATCTGGCGCTACAACGGACCCGCCGCCGCCCCATGACCGCACACACCCGCCAATGGACCCTGCGCGGCAGCGCCGTTTTGGCTGTCGCGCTTTTCCTGACGCTCGTCGCCCAATTCTGGCACCCCGTCTACGGTCTCACCGCGCTGATCCAACTCGACGCCCCCAACGACGACTTAAAAATCTCCGCCTTCCGCGAACATCCCGTTTACGTTCACCACGACACCGGCGGCTACGATGGCCTGTATTACGCGCAGATCGCCTATGATCCCACCTTGCGCTCACCGGAACTTCCGCGGGCGATGGATAATTTTTCGTACCGCGCCCGCCGTATTCTGCCCCCGGCCGTCGCTTGGTTTTTCGCCGCCGGTCAACCGGCCGCCATCGTCCACGTTTACTCTTTTCTCAATATCGCAACGTGGCTGTTTGTTGCTGCGCTGCTCTGGCGCTTGCTCGGCGTGACGGATGTTCGCGGCTGGCTCGCCTGGGCCGGCGTACTTTTTTCCGCCGGCGCGCTCAGCAGTGTGCGCCTCGCGCTCACCGATTTGCCGATGCTGGCTTTACTCACGCTCGCCGTGATCGCAGCCGAACGCGCCCGCCCCCGCACCGCCATCGCTTGGCTCGCCTCCGCCGCGCTCGCACGCGAAACCGCGTTGCTCGGGGCCAGCGGCCTGCTCACGCGTCCATGGATTTCGGTTAAAAATGTGTGCGCGTGCGCCTTCGTCGCGGCCCCGCTTTTTGGTTGGCTCGCCTACATCCGTTGGCGGCTCGGTCCCGCTGATTCTGGCTGGGCCAATTTCACGCTCCCCTTGGCCGGCTACGCCGAAAAAATCGCGACTACGCTCGTGGATCTGTTCTATCTCGACGACGCGCTCCTTGCTTGGACCACGTTTCTCGCCGTCATGGGACTCACTGTTCAAGCGCTGTTCATCGTCTCCTGTTGGCGTCACTTCAACGACGCTTGGTGGCGTATCGGCGCGGCCTATACGGCTTTGATGGCGATGATCGGCACCGCCGTTTGGGAAGGTTACCCAGGAGCTTGCACGCGCGTGCTGCTGCCCCTGACGCTCGCGTTCAACCTCTTCGCCCACCGCACCCGCGCCGCCCTCGCGTGGCTCATCCTCGGCAACCTCGGCGTCGGCGCCGGCTTCCTCGTGTTGCGCGATTTTCCCGTCAACACCCACGAGCTCTTCGCGGGCCGCACGGGCGGGGCCGCCTCCGTGATCCAGATCGACCGCGGTTGGTTTGGCGCGGAACACACCAAGAAACACGTTTGGTCCTGGAGCTCGGGGCGATCCCAACTCGCCCTTCGCACGTGGGCCGATGCTCCCGTCCAAGCCCAACTCGACTTCAGCCTGCGCAGCCTCGCGCCGCGCACCGTCATCCTCCGCTACGCCGAGCGAGAACTTTGGCGCGGGCAAGTCGGCGAAAAAACCGCGCGTTTCAGCATCCCGCTCACACTTGTACCTGGCGACACGCGGCTCGAATTCTCGACTGACTCACCCGCGATCCGCGAAAGCGCCAACGCCGATGCTCGCGCCCTCGCCTTTGCGCTTTATGATCCGCGTCTGAGCGTCCCCAATCCCTAGCGCCGCCCATGTCCGCCCCGTTTCTCCTCGACCTCTCCCACACGAGCCACACGTCTGCCCGCACCGGCATCCAACGCGTCGCCCGCTCGCTCTGGCGCGAACTCGGCGACTCCGCTCGGCCCATCACGCACGATCCCCACCAACGCACGTGGCGCGCCCTCGATGCTTGGGAACGCGATAATCTCACCGCCGATTCCTTCAGCCGCAAACGGGGCGCCACGTGGCCACTCTCCGCGCGCCTCCG